>JANXSB010000477.1 GCA_025352865.1 Chthoniobacter sp.
CGCCGGACGAGCGCAGCGAGGTGGAGGGCGCAGTGGATGCCGCGCCTTTTTCACCCGCCGCCTCGCTGCGCTCGCCCAGGACGGCACGGAGTGCCGTCCCTACCCGAGCCGGAGACGGCTCGCAGCGCATCGTGCGCGTCCCGGCGTGGGCGTGGACGATTGGTTCGCTTGCCGCAGCGGCTTGTGTGGTGCTCGGGCTGTGGTTTGGTTTTGCGGCAAAGCGGGACGCGGCGAATGAAACCGCGAGCGCCGAGCAGGAGAGCAGCGATGACTCGGTGGCGCGGCTCTCGGGCGCAAAAGACTGCCGGTGGACGGGCACGGAATTGCAGCCCGGCGCGGAACTGCGGCGCGGCCAGCGGATCGAGCTGCAAAGCGGCTTCGCGGAGATCACCTTCGACTGCGGCGCGCAGGTCACGCTCGAAGGCCCGGCCTCGCTCGACCTCAGCTCGGCATGGGACGCGGTGCTGCGGCGCGGCTCGCTGAAGGCGAACGTACCGCACGAGGCGATTGGTTTTCGCATCTCGAATCCGAGCGTCGAGGTCACGGATCTCGGCACGGAATTCAGCATGGTCACGGACGATGGCGGCGCGACGGAGGTGTTCGTTTTGAAAGGTGCCGTCGAGGCCGCGCCGCGCGATGCGGCGGGCAACGCGGGCGAGTCCGTGGTGCTGCGCGAAACGCAGTCGCGCCGCTTCGCGGTGGGCGGCGGCAGCGATGTGCGCGACCGCGACGCGAAGCTGGCGAAGTTCATGCACAAGGTCGCGATCGAGCGTTTCACGCGCCCGGCGAATTACGTCCACTGGTCCTTCGATGAGGAGGCTGGCCCGGCGCTCGCGCAGACCATCGGCCTGGCGCAGGACGGTTTCACCGCGCAGCTCGAACCGGCTGGCGACGCCCTTTCCGCGGGCACGCGCACCGAGGGCCGGTGGAATCGCGCGCTGCAACTCGATGGAAAACTTTTCGCCAAAGCGCTATTCCCCGGCATCGGCAAACGCACGCCACGCACCGTCGCGTTTTGGATCAACGTGCCCGCCGATGCGCCACTGCCAGACGCTGGCGCGATGCTCGCCTGGCCGCTCGGCAGCGCGGGCCGCGGCATCGAGATCGGCTGGAATCGCAACCCGCTCGACGGCGCGCTCGGCGCACTGCGGACGAGCGCCGCGCGCGTCTCGCTCACCGGCACCACGCCGTTGCGCGATGGCCGCTGGCATCATCTCGCGGTGGTTTTTTCGCCAAAGCAAAAAACCGACGCCGCGCCGCAAATCCGCGAGTACGTCGATGGGCGGCTCGAAGGACTTCTGACCCGCCGCAACGGCAAACGCGCCCGCGGCTCGCAAGCTGAGAATGCTGAACTGGCGGGCTCCGCCGAGGAGGCGCTGTGGATCGGCTGCAACCTCGGGGGCCGCGAATCCGCCGGGCATTTCCGCGGCGCGCTCGACGAACTTTTCGTCGCCGACCGCGTTCTCACGCCGCCGGAAATCCGGCACCTGATGACGTATAATGACATCTCCTCAAATTAGGGAGACGGCACAACCACGACGCTCCGGCCCAAGTCGCGCTGACGAAACGGATCATCACCCGCGCGAGGATCATCACGGCAGTCAGCCACACCGCCGGCACCCATACCCATTTTCGCACCAGCGGTTTCTGTCGCCTTGCGTTCACCGCCTACAGCCCCACCGGATGCCGCAGCACGCACCCATCCGCCGGGCGGTCGCGCATCGTCCACTGCGGGCCTTTCGGGCCGTCCGTCCAGCCGGTGTCATAGCGCAGCCCGGCCACCGACATGAAGACGTGCCCCTTTTTCGCATAGATCGTGATCCACTCGCCCGGCCCCGGCTCGCCGAATTCGCGGAAGCTGTCCGAAGTCTCCGCCTCGCCCAGTTTCCCCGCGCCCCGCAGCACGTAGCTCGCCGCCCCGCTGCAATCGTAGGCCGAATCCTCGCCCGCGCTGTGCCCCGCGCCGTAGCAGTAGGGTAGCCCGGCGATGCGGTTCCCGGCGGCGATCGCCGCATGCACGGCAGGCGGAGCCTCGGGCGGTGCGACGGCATAATGGCCCACCTTCTGCGCCGTCTTCCCCGGCACGTAGCGATAGGTGTAGCTCGGGCTCGCGCAGGCGGAGAGCAGAGCTACGAGAGGCAGGAGAAAAGCGGCGCGCAGAATCATGCCCGCCTTCCCTAGCAAACCGAGGGCCAACTCCGCAAACTCTCCCGCGAGTTACTTTGCCGGTGGCGGCGTCTCCTTCGGCCCTTCGTAGGTGATGACCAATTGCGTCGCTGGTTTTCCGCCGGTGAGCAGCACGGTGATCGTGCGTTTCGGGCTATCCATCTTCGCGGTGATGAGCGGCGATTCCGGCTTCGGCGCAACCGTCACTTCGTAGCCGTCAGCCTTCAGTTTTGTTGCAAAAAACTCGCGCACCTTGGCGGGTGCGTCGGGCGTCTGCGCGGTGAAGGTGCCCGAAGCCACGCCCTGCTTTTCGGTCTTCATCCCGCCGGGCTGCGCCTGCGCGCCGGGATACGCGGGCACCCACGCGGGCGGGGCCGTGGCTGCGGCGTCGCCGCCGAAGACGGTCTCGCCCTCCGGCCCTTTGATCACGACCGTCCCGCCGTTTGCGCCGGACGCATTCACCGTCGTCTCCTCGCCCTGCGAGTTTCTCATGCGGAATTTTCCCTGCGACACATCGTTGAACGACAGCGTCGTTTCCTCGCCCGTCTTTTTGTCGCGCACCGTGATTTCGCCCGCGTCGTCGTCCGTCTTCACGATGTCCCAATCCGGGTTCGCCTTCGCCACGAGCATCGCTGCGGCCTTCACCGGGTTCTTTTGAAAATCGCCCACGAACTCCTTCGCCTTGCCCGCGATTTTGGCGACGGTGATGCCCACGACCACGAGCACGATGAGCAGCAGCGCGCCGCAGCCGATGCCGGCGATGGCGAGCCCGGAGAGGCCCTTTTTCTGCGCTGCGGAATTGGGATCGTTGGGATTCATGACGGTGGGCGGGAGTGCTCGGTGAGGTGAAAAAGATTCCGCCAAATCCATTCCGTTAATTTGGTAAAATTCCGTAATTCCGTTTTTGTTTTTTGAGACGGAATTAACGGAATCCAGCCAAATTAACGGAATGAAAATGGGGCGGTCGCTTTCGACAGATGCTCTAACGCCCGGCCTCGCGGATGTCCGTCATATTCGCGGCGCGGAAAAAATCCGCGTGCCTCAGCCCCTGCGCGCAGGCTAGCGTCCGCGGCGTATGGAAATCCTTCCGATTGATTTTTTCGGCGTCCATGTGGACGTGCCCTTTCCCGCGCCGCTTGGCTTTGCCGAGGCGCGTCTCGAGGCCTTTGGCGCGGCGCTTTGCGACACCAAGAAAGGCCTCAGCCTGCGCGCCGACCAGATCCGCCTGAAACGCTGGGACGACCTTTTCGGCTACGAGCTGGGCGCGCAGTTCTTCGGCGAAAACGGCACGCTCACGCGCACCGCGGACCGCATCAAATTCGGCGTCCGCAGCGCCCGCACCGCCGCGGATTGGAAGGTCATCAGCGACACCCTCGTGCGCTTTTACACGCTTCTCGATTTCGACCCGAAGACCGTGACCGCACTCTCGGCGCACGCCCACGGAAAATTCCCGTCCGTCGAGGAGCGCGACGCCTTTCTCCAGCGCTTTTCCTACAGCCCGATGGTCAATCGGCCCGCCACGCTCGGCTACGTCACGATCCTCGACTGGGAAAAGGACATCCGCGTGCTCATCGAGCAGTCGAACGTGGTGCCGGGCGGCGTCTTTGTGACGTGGGACACGCAGTTTGTGAACGCGCAGGACTGGGAGACTTTCGTCCCCACGCTGCCCACGCTCATGGACAATTCCGCGAATCTTTTCGATCTCAGCTTCGAGCCGTTTCGCGAGCACGTGTGAGCGGCGTCACCGCCCCGGCGGCGCGAGCCAGCCGCGCCGCCAGTACATGAACCAGCCCGCTTCCTCGTGAAGCCACACGCCCATTTTCACGAAGCCGTCGGTTCCCGGCACGCTCGGTGAAAACGGCATCTCGCCCGTGCCGACGCTGGTCAGGAAATTGCACGGCACCGGCACCACCTCCACGCCCATGTGCCGGATGGTCGCCGCCGCGCGGCGCATGTGATTCGCCGAGGTCACGAGGAGCACGCGATGCCACCCGCGCTCCTGCGCGAGCGCCTGCACGTCGATCGCTTCGTCGTGCGTGTCGGCGTTGCCGCCGAGTGAAATCATCGCGTCCGCCGGCACGCCCCAGCGCGTGAGCAGGCCCTTCACGATCTCGGCCTCGATGACGAGCCGACCGTCGAGCGTCCCGGCATTTCCGCCGAGCAGCAGTACGGGCGCTTTGCCCAGCCGCATGATCTCCGCCGCCATCGCCAGCCGGTCGCCCGCGACGGAAAGATGCACACCGCCCGCCTCGTAGCGCGAAGCCTCCGCAGCGCCGCCGAGCAGCACCACGGCATCCGCCGCGGGCAGGTCTTCGAGCTTCACCCCGGCGTACGGACGCTCCAGCGAGCCGAGCAATTTCCCCGGTACGCTCGTGCTCCCGATGATCGTGATGAACAGCACCAGCGCGCCTGTCGCCGTTGCAAATCCGCGGAGCCTGCGCCGCCAGAGCAGCGCGGTGAGCACGAGCAGCGCGGCCCACACGAAACCCACCGGCGCGAGTAGCGCGAGTAGTTGGTGAAGGAAAAAATCCACCACGCTGGCGAGCACGGATTTCATTTGCCGAGATAGAGCACCACCGTGCTGCGCGGGCCGACTTTCAGCGGCGCAGCAAGCGGCACCGTTTTGCCCGAAATCATCTCCGGCGCCTGCACGAAACCCGCGGGCGGTTTCATCTCGAAAGTTTTGTCCTTGGTCGTGTTCATCCCGATGAGATACGCGCCGTGGCGCAGCGTGTAAAAGCCCGCCTTGCCCGCGTGGATGTTTTCCTGGCCGGGCTTGAAGTCGATGCCGGTGGGGATTTTCGCGATGGGCAATTTTTCGCCGGTGTGCGCCGAATGCTGGTCGCCGGGATAGCGCAGGCCGCCATTGCCGAAGCCCATGTTCACCCAGTCTGGCCGCGTGTATTCCATCCCGCTCGCCTCGAACTGCGTCTCCTCGCGCACCACGGCGATGCGATCAAAACGCGGCGTGATGTCGTGGACGCGCGCGAGCCCGTTCACGCCGAAACGCGCGCGCCAGTAGAGCGAGACGTAGAGCATTTCCTCGCCGTGCCGGAGCGCGAGCACGCCGTCCTCCTCATCGGCCCACGCGAAATCGGGAAAGCCCGGCGTCATCGGCAGGCGATAGCGGCTCGGCGGCTGCGCCTGGAGCAGCTCGTACTGCTCCGGCACGCCGAGCAGCGCAGAGGTGATGAGCCAACTGCCCTCCTTCATCTGCGCCTCGACCGAGTGGAAAAACTGGTTGTCCGCGAACATCTGCTGCGCAAATCCGACCGAGCGCGGATCGAGCGTCGCCGATGCGGAATAGATCGCCGAGCCCTGCCGGCCCGCCTTTTCGCCATAGGTCACGTCGCCGGGAAAATGCGTGTCGCGCCAGCCCACGATGGTCTCCGCGCGCATCGCCCGGTTGCCCTCCGCATCGGTCAGCGGATAGCGGAAAATTCCGCGCGCCACTTCCATCCGCGCGAGCTGCGCCTTGATCTTCGCGTCGCCTGTCGCCGGCTTCCCCGGCTCGCACGTCGCGGTGTAAATCTGCGTCACCCAGTCGAGCACTTCGCCGTAGTAGCCCACGAAACCGAGTTCCTTGGTCAGCCCCTTCGCGGTGAGCTGCCAGTAGTCGTCGCCGAGCGGTTTCAGCGGCCCTTTTTCGCCATCGCTGCCGAGCCACGGCTGGAGCCCGAGCGCCTCGTAAAGATAGCGCCGCGCCTGCGGTTCCGGCAGCGCGCTCGCGGGCGTGAGCGCGGCGATGCCGCGGTTCGCGCGGTAGAGGTTCAGGTCCACGATCATGCACTGGTTCGTGTACTGTCTGCGGTGATGCCGGTGGTTGTCGCGGCTTGCCACCAGCATCTCCGTCCACGCCGCGCGCCGCGTCAGCGTCTTGCCCGCGCCATCGTCTATTTTTTCATCGAGAAAAGGCTGCATCGGCTCGCGCAAAAGTGCGGTGGCCTCGCCGAGCATCCCGAGCCCGAACCAGTCGGGATTCGCCGTCCGCGGATCGGCCTCCGCGACCTTCGGGTCTTTGCGGAACCGGCGGAAAAAATCGTCCGCGCCCTTGAGCACCTGCTGCACGGCGACCTTGTTTTGAAACGCGGGCGACCACGGCACATGCCACGCCCGCGCGAGCAGGTGCATCTCCTCCTGCCCGCGCGGAGTTTTCGCGTTCAGTATCCCGTTGAGGTCGCGCGTCAGCCGCTCCTTCACCTTCGCCAGCACTTCATCGCCGGGGCTCTTGCGCACCGGCGGATTCGCCGGCGGCTCGCCCTGCTTCTCCGCCGCCGGAGGCACGAAGCATCCATCGGTGTGCGTGTAGGCCGCGTAGATGCCGCGCGTCGGCTCCTTCATCAGCTTTTGATATTGCTCCCAATTCGTGCCGTAGCCCCAGATCGGCCCGTTCGTGCGGATCTCAAAATACAGCTCCATTTTCCCCTTCGTCACCGCCTCCGGCAGCGGCGAGGTCACGTAGAGAAAACGCCCCGCGTACGACGGCTCCTCGCACCCGCCGTCCAGCACATCGATGTCGCCGAGATGCCGGTAGCCGATCTGCTTTCCCTCGCAAAAAAGGATCAGCTTGTTTGGCGAAACATCCGAGCCCCACAGCCGCACCGTGAAATAATTCGGCACCGCCGGATCGACCTTCATCGTGAAAGCCATCTTCCCGCCCTGCCACTCCGGCACCGCCAGCGGCAGGAGCCGCCGTGCGGGGAGATCGAGCCCGCCCTTGATGACCTCACCGCCAGTTAGCGCGTGCGCTTTCTCCGCCGCGTCATCGCCAAAATTCAGCGTGTCGGAAAACGCGGGCGCGGCGCGCAGCGGAAGGCACGCGAGCAGCGCGGCGATGGTGAGCGTGGCGGTGCAACGGAGAGATGGGATGAGCGAGAGGCGGTTCCGCAAGCCAAAGC
>JANXSB010000542.1 GCA_025352865.1 Chthoniobacter sp.
GGCTCGACTTCTCCTTCAGCCCGCAGCTCGGCTACCTCACCGCCTGCCCGACCAATGTCGGCACCGGCATGCGCGCCTCGGCGATGATGCACCTGCCGGGCCTCGTCCTCAGCGAGCAGATCAACCAGATCATCCAGGCCGTGAACAAAGTCGGCCTCGCCGTCCGCGGCCTCTACGGCGAAGGCACCGAGGCGCTGGGCAATTTTTTCCAAATCTCGAACCAGACCACGCTCGGGCAAAAGGAGGAGGACATCATCGCCGACCTGCAAAAAGTCATCGAGCGCGTCATCGAGAACGAGCAGAACGCGCGGCAGATGCTTTTGCAAAAAAGGCCCAACACCCTGCTGGACCAGATCGGGCGCGGCTACGGCATCCTGCGGCACGCCTACTCCATGAACTCGAAGGAAGCGCTCAACCTGCTCTCCTTCATGAAGCTCGGCATCGACCTCGGCTTTTTCCCCGAGGAGTGCGGCCAGCCCGTCGATGAGCTGTTCATGGAAACCCAGCCCGCGCATTTGCAAAAAGGCACCTCGCAAAAGCTCGCCGCCGATGAGCGCGACGCCCTGCGCGCCGAGATCATCCGCACAAAACTCTCCGCATTTCCCAGGCCCGACCTCGGCGGTGCCGCACCCGGCGCGGGAAACGGCTCGGAGAACTGACCGGGCGTGTTTGGGGGTTTCCTTTTGGCACTGCTTCTGCATATTCCCCGCGCATGCCAAAGTCCTCCTCTCCCATCCAGACCAGCCTCCTCGCGATCACGCAGACCGCCGTGGGCTGCGGCATCGGCCTGCTCATCGCGGGCAAGCTCGGCCGCCCGGCGCAGAAGACCACGGCGACGACGATGATCTCGGTGGGCGCACTGCTCGCGCTGCCGGTGCTCGTGGGCGTGATCGTCCGCGCGGTGAACCACCCCACTTCCGCCCGCGGCATGCGCCGCCGGCTGGACTCGATCCGCCAGGACTCCGGTTTCCCAGACGAGGCGGAGATTTTGTAAAAAATACGCGCGAGCGCCGGGGCACGGACGATGCTAATTGTAGATCGCATTATGAAGCTCCCCCACTTCCACCGCCCCAAGCTCGATATTCATTCGATCGCCATCCAGACCTCGCTCGAACTCGCCGCCGGCGGCGTGCTCACCGCGCTGCTGATCCGCTGGGTGCAGATGTGAGGAAAGGCGGAGGGCGGAAGGCGGAAGAAAAACATCCGGCGCAGCCGCCATCTAATCTTCCGCCTTCCGCCTTCCGCCTTCCGCCTTTTCCTCCGCCCCGGCAAAGTGCAGCAGTTCCAAAATGTCGCCGCGCAGGCGGAGAAATTCCGGGCTGTTGCGCTGGCGCGGACGGGCGAGTTCGACGGTGAGGATGCGCTCGATGCGGCCGGGGCGCGGGGTCATCAGGACGATGCGGTCGCTCATGTAGATGGCTTCGTCGATGTCGTGCGTGACGAGGAGCATGGTGGTGCGGCGGGCCTGCCAAAGACGCAGCACTTCGTCCTGCATCCGCATGCGGGTGAAGGCGTCGAGCGCGCCGAGCGGTTCGTCGAGGAGGAGGACTTTGGGATGATTGATGAGCGCGCGGGCGAGGGCCACGCGCTGGGCCATGCCGCCGGAGAGATGATGCGGAAAGGCGTTCGCGAAACTTTCCAATCCGACGAGGCGCATGAACTCATCCACCTCGCCGCGCTTTTCGTGGAGCACGCCGCGGGCGACGAGGCCGGCCTGGATATTGCCGCGCACGGTGAGCCACGGGAAAAGATTCGGGTCTTGGAAAACGAGGCCGCGCTCGGCGCTTGGGGCGGTGATGGGTTCGGCACCGACCCACAGCTCACCGGAGTCCGGCGCATCGAGGCCGGTGATGAGACGGAGGAGTGTGGACTTTCCGCAGCCGCTCGGGCCGAGGAAGGAAATCAGTTCGCTCGCGCCAACATCCAGCGAGATACGGTCGATGGCGTGCGTGCGGGCGGCGGCGTTGTCCTGATTGGGAAAGGATTTGCTGACCTCGCGGACGCGGAGCGGGGAGCCTTCGGCGGCGGGCGCGGCTACCATTTGATCGTGCCTTTCTGCCAGACGAGCACGCGGTCGCGGACACGGAAGAGCACCGTCATAATCGTGGAGAAGAACGCGGCCATGATGACGAGGGCACCATAGACCTTGCCATACTCCGCCCAACCCTGCGCCCAACTCAGATACCAGCCGAGCCCGGATTTGACGCCGACCGTTTCGGCCACCACGAGCGTGAGAAACGACGCGCCGAGACCCATGAAGAGACCGATGAAAATGTTCGGCATCGCCGCCGGGATGGCGACGCGGAAGATGAGGTAGGAGCGGCTTGCCCCGAGCGTGCGGGCGACATCGAGATACGAGGCGCGGGTGTTGGAAATGCCGGAGGAGGTGAGCATCGTGACCGGGAACCAGACCGCGAGAGCGATCAGCGCCGTGGCGGAAAACATGGCGTTCGGCGAGACAACGAGGGCCAGCGGAATCCACGCGGTGGCGGGAATGGGGCCGACGACTTTCAGCACCGGCATGCCCCAATAGCGGGCGGGTTCGAACCACCCGATGCAGACCCCTGTGACGACACCGCTGACAACGCCGAGCGCATAACCGCCGATCAGCAGCAGCAGCGAGTGCCAGGTGGAATCGAAGATCATCGCGCGATCATTGACCATGCTCTGGAGGACAGCCGCAGGGCCGGGAAAATACGGCATCGGCAGTAATTGCAGGCCGGTTGTAATCACCTCCCACGCGCTCAGCAGCACGAAAGCCGCGGCGAGAATGGGACACATCCCGCGCATCCACTGGCGCAAGCCAAGCCAGATTTTCTGAACAGCCACCACGCCGAGAGAAGTGAGCAGAACCGTGCCGAGCAGGAGGAGGTAGGCACGGCTTTCCACCCACGGCATGAAGTCGGACAGGCCGGTGAATCCAGCCTCCGCCGGCTCCTTCCGCGCGATGAAAAAATGAACCGCGAGCGCGAGGGCGGTGGCGAGTGGCAGGGCGAGGAGTGTCTTCCACGGCAGTCGCTCAGGCAACGGCGCGACTGCGGGCGTTGCAGCATTCGGAGCCGCCGCGATTTGGGTGGGAGCAGCCGGAGCGGCGTTCACTTCGCGGCGACGGACGAGGGCTGTTTGGCACCGGTGACTTTGGAAGCGGGCGCGCAGCAGGTGGCGATTTGGAAGGGCGGGCCGACGGTGGCGAGTTCAAGGGCGAGCCGCCGATCCTGATCGGGCGGGACCTGGCCACCGGCGAGTTTTTCCACTTGCAAAGACTCGACCCACGCGTCGTTCACACCGTCGAGATGGGCGAACGCTTTTTTCACCAGCGCCGCGACGTCGGTCGTCGGGCTGAGCATGCCGGCGTTCTTCATTTCCGCGGCGGCGGAAGCGACGGCGGCTTCGCCGCCCGCGACGCTCGGGACGTAGCTCAGGTTGCCGATCGCCGTGGTGTTCAACTCGGGATTGGAGGCGAGATATCTTTTCTCCACCGACAGGCGCGCGGCGGCGCGGGGATTGGCCTGGACCCACTTCGCGCCGCGGAGCAGCGCGCGAGTGGCGGCGGCGGAGGCGGCGGGATTTTTGGCGAGGAATTTTCCGTTCACGATCACCGCGCAGCAGTATTCGTCTTTGTAAGGCGCGTCTTTGGCCTGGTCGGCGATGTTCCGCACCTTGCCGCCGGCGAGGAGGAGGGTGCCGATCGGCTCGGAATCGGCGATGGCGTCGATCTCGCCTTTTTCCAGCGCCAGCCCGAGTTCGCCCGCGGGAAAGACGCGCCACTCGATTTCCTTCATCGCATCGATGCCGTGCGCGCCGAGCACGCGGTTGGCGAAAATGAACGGCGGCGTGCCCATGCCGGGGCAGCCGATTTTTTTCCCGCGCAAATCCGCGACCGTCTGCGGGCCGCTGCCCACCCGCCCCTGCACGCGCAGGCAGCCCTTGTGAATCCCGGCGGTGATCTTCACGTCGAGTCCCTGCTCGATGGGCTTGAGAAAATACATGATGAGGTGATGCGTGATGTCGTAGCCGCCGAGCGCGAGCACGTCCTTGTATTTCGACCACTCGCATTTCACCAACTCCACATCGAGCCCCTCCTCCTTGAAATAGCCGTTCTCGACCGCGCTGAAGATCGGCGCTTCGCAGGTGATGCCGATGTAGCCGACTTTGATTTTGGTCAGGCCGTCGGCGGTCTTCGCGGCCGGGGTGGAGTTCTTATTGCAGCCGGTGAAAAGGAGCGCGCTGAGTGCGGCGATGAGGGAGAGTTTGGTTGGGGACATAAGAGGATGGGGTTTGATGGAATCGCTGAAATTAGCAGGCGGCGGGCTTGTCACGGAAATAGAACCTCGCGATTACTGTGATGCCAGCACGTTATCACCGATGGAACTCCGACATCTCCGCTACTTCCAAGCCGTCGCCGAGGAACTGAGCTACTCGCGCGCGGCGGAGCGGCTGCGCATCGCCCAGCCCGCGCTGAGCCGCGCGGTGCAGGAGATCGAGGCGGAGTTGGGCGCGAACCTGCTCGACCGCAACCGCCGCAGCGTGAGCCTCACGCCCGCGGGGCGCGTGCTGCTGCGCGAGACGGCGATCCTTTTTGACCGCTGGGACGAAGCTATGCGCCGTGTGAAGCGCACCGCGGCGGGCGAGGAGGGCGAGCTGCGGCTCGGCTACATCGGGCCGCCGACGCAGCCCTTCCTCGGGCGGCTGCTCGCGGAATACCGACGGCGCTTTCCGCTCGTCTCGATCCATCTCGAAGAGCGCACGCCGGAGCGCGTGTGGGAGATGCTGGCGAAAGGCCGGCTCTCCGCCGCATTCACGCGCCCGGTTTCCACGCGCGAAGCGTCGGGCCTTCGCACGCTCGTCCTGCGCAAGGAGCGCCTCGGCGCGGTGCTCCCCGCCGCGCATCCGCTGGCGAAACTGAAGACGATTTCCTGGCGGCAGCTCGCGCGCGAACCGCTCGTGGTGCTCGCGCGGCGCGAGGGCGTGGGCTCGCACGACGGCATTCTCGCGGCGTGCCGGCAGGCGGGTTTCGCGCCGCGGCTCGCCTACACGCCGAGCCTCATCGGCACGGTGTTCAGCTACGTGGAGGCGGGCGCGGGCGTGGGGATCGTGCCGGACTCGGTGATGACACCGGAGACGCGGCTGCGCTTTGTGCCGCTGCGGCCCGTCGTGGCCATCCCGCTCGTGCTCGTGTGGCCGGAGGATGAGGACACGCCGGCGGTGCAGCGTTTTCGCGAGCTTACCGGTGCTTGGCAGAAAAGCGGGAAGCTGTGGAAGGCGTGAGCGGCTTTAGCGTTTGCGCCCGCCGCCGCGCGCCGCTACACCACGCCGCCTATGTTGCACGAACTCCTCCACACCTGGCTCGGCTGGGTCGAAAACTGGGGCTACCTCGGCGTTGTCATTCTCATGGCGATGGAAAGCTCAATCTTCCCGGTGCCGAGCGAAGTCGTCATCCCGCCGGCGGCGATCATGGCGGCCTCGACGGGAAAAATGTCGCTCGCTGGCGTGATCCTCGCGGGGACTTTCGGCTCATGGCTCGGCTCGGCGATCACGTATTTCGTGGCGCGCGCGGTCGGCCGTCCGGTCGTGGAGAAATGGGGAAAGTATTTCCTCATCCCGCCGGCCAAGCTGGCGCGCGCGGAGGTCTTCATGCGCCGCTACGAGGCGGGCGGGATCTTTTTCGCGCGGCTGCTGCCGGTCATCCGCCATCTCATTTCCATCCCCGCCGGGATCATCCGCATGGGCTTCGGAAAATTCAGCGCACTCACCACGGTCGGTGCGGCGATCTGGTGCTCGGTGCTCGCCTGGCTCGGCGGGAAAGTCGGCGCGCAGCTTCGCGCCGAAGGCAAGAATCCGCTCGATCCCGAGGAGCTGGTGAAGGCGGTGAAGCACGAGTCGCATCTCGTCATCGGCATCGTCCTGCTGCTCGGCGTGCTCTATTTCGTGGCGATGAAAATCACCGCGCCGAAAAGTGCGGGTGCGGCGTAGGACGGCGGAATCCTTTCCCCGAAAAACAAAACACCCGGCGCGTGAACGCCGGGTGTCTGCAAAATAATCTGGCTGGCGAAGACGCGGTTACTTCGCCGGAGCAGGTGCGGCGTCTCCCGCGGCTGGTTCGGCGGCGGACGACGACTGGTTCTGCTGGATGCCGTGCTTGGCGATGATGGCCTTCGCATCCTCATCGGTTTTGCCGAGGATGAGGAGGTCGATGACCATCGCATTGAGTTTGGCTTTCAACTCGGCGGACTGTTTGACCAGCGGCTCGCGTTTGGCGATCGCGTCGATCATCTGCGCCTTGCCTTCCTGCAAGGCGGACTTTTGCCAGAAACTGGCCTGGGTCTGCATGATCATGATCATGGCGACACCGCAGGTGAGCAGTGCAAAAGGCAGTTGGATCGAAGGGCTGGAGGGCGCGTAGGCGGGCTCGGGTTCGGCGTAGGAGTAGTCAGCGTCGGAGTTCATAGGTGCGGAATTATTTCGAGGCTGGAGCGGGCGTGTCCTTGACCTGGACGTTGTAGCCGTGCTTGGCGAGGAGCGCCTTCATCTTCTCGTTCTTGACCGAGGATGCGGCCATGTCGCGGAGCAGTTCGGGCCCGATCCGCTGGTTGATTTGCGTGCCGGCGTCGATCTCGACCTGCTGGGCTTGCACGGTCTGCTGCTGTTTTTGGATCTCGGCCTGGATACCGTGGTTGGACCAGCCCACGGTGAAAACGATGACGCTCAAGATGAGGCACAGCGCCGACGCGGCGACCGAAATGTAGAATGGGATTTTCATGCGGGGCGTGTTTCTCGGTTAGGGATGTGGTGGGCGTCAAGGGTCAAATTCGTGCGCCATCAGTCAGGCCGCGGGCCGCGCCGCGCAGGACTGGCGCTGGATGAGGCGGACGGGCGGCACGATTTTGCGCGGCACCGGCGCGGGCGCATCGTGGACGAGGCGGTCGATTTCCCGCACCCCGAGTTCCCCCATTTCTTCGGCGGGAAGATGCACCGTGGTGAGTTGGGGCTGTGTCGTCTGGGCGCTGGGATCGCCCCCGCAGCCGATGACGCTGAGCGCTCCCGGCACGGCTACGCCGCGCTTCCGCGCCGCGGCGAGCACGCCGGCCGCGGCGGCATCGCTCAGGCAGAAAATCGCGGTCGGCTGCGGTTTGCGCGCGAGCATTTCATCGAGCGCGGCGCCGCCGGCCGCCTCGGTGAGTTCGCCATAGACGATGTGCTGCCCGTCGAGCGGCAGGCGGAGTTCCTCGCACGCCATGCGCACGCCGCGGTTCAGCTCGATGATCTTCGGATCGGTCGCCCCGAACGGGCCCGAGACGATCCCGATGTCCTTATGGCCGAGCTTTGCGAGATGTTCGAGCGCGGTGCGCGAGGCGAGCGCGTAGTCCGGCACGAAGCTCACCACGCCGGGCAGCGCGGTGTCCGTGCCGAGGCTGATGACGGGCAGGCCGCGCTTGGTCAGCGTCTCGTAGAGCGAAGCGTTAGGCTCGCCGAAGACGAGAAATTTCGAGCACACGCCGGTGCGCACGGATTGCGGGAGCGTGGCGCTGTCCGCGTGATAATCCGCCGCCGGATCGTAGAGCGCGATGCTCAGCGGATGCGTGGGATCGGGGATCGCCGCCATGATCGCCGCCGCGAGCCGCATGACCGCGGGCTCGCGCAGACCGCCCGGAATGCGCGCGTCGAGCAGCAGGCAGAAGTCGCCCATCTCAGGATACATGCGGACGACGGCGCGCAGGTCATTCGGCACGTAGCCCAGCTCGCGGCAGACTTTGAAAACGCGGTCGCGCGTTTTGTCGCTCACGCGGATGCCGTAGTCGCGGTCATTGAGCAGCGACGAAATCGCCCCTTGCGAAACGCCCGCCGCCTTGGCGATCTGGGCCATGGTGATGGACTTATGCAAGTCATCGAAATTCTTCGGGACAGTGCTCGCACCGCTCCCAGCCTCACCCCGCTTCGGTGAGTCCTCATTGGGCAAATTCATGCGGGCAGAAGTAGCGGCGGGCGCGGATTTCACAAGCGCAAAACCCCTCGCGATCTCACAAACTTAGGGCTGCATGGCCTTGGCGGACGGGCTTTTTGGGAAAACGGCGGACGGGGATTGCGCCCGGTGGCCGCTTCCGCGGAGGATGCGGCGATGTCTCCCTGCCGCTGGATTTTGCCCGAACCGACCGACCCCGCCGCCGTCCAGCGGCTGGTGAAAAGCGCGGGTCTGGCGCGGTTCGTGGCCGAGGTGCTGATCCGCCGGGGCGTCGGCGAACCGAAGGCGGCGCAGCGCTTTCTCGATCCGCGGCTGAAGGCGCTCGGCGATCCTTTTGCCCTGCCCAATATGGACGCGGCGGTGACGCGCATTTTCGCTGCGCTCGACCGCCGGGAAAAAATCGTGCTTTACGGTGACTACGATGTGGACGGCGTGACCTCGCTCGCGCTGCTCACCCGCGTGCTGCGGGCGTACGGCGCGGAAGCCCCGTGTTTCCTGCCTCTCAGGGCGGATGAGGGTTACGGCTTGAGCGCGGACGGCGTGGCGCGCTGCGTCGCGGAGCATGCGCCGGGGCTGCTCATCGCGGTCGATTGCGGCACGTCGTCGGTCGCGGAAATTGCGGAACTTCAAGCGCAGGGCGTGGACGTGATCGTGATCGACCACCACGAATGCAAAGACGCGCTGCCGCCGTGCGTGGCGCTCGTGAATCCGAAACTCGGCGAGGATTTTCACTACCTCTGCAGCGTCGGCCTCGTTTTCAAAACCGCCCACGCCCTGCTCAAGCGGCGACCGCTCGGGGACTTCGATCTGCGCGCGCATCTCGATCTCGTGGCGCTCGGCACCGTGGCCGACCTCGTGCCGCTGCGGGAGGAAAACCGCGCGCTCGTGAAACGCGGCCTCGTCCAGCTCGCGGACACGCGCTGGGTCGGCCTCCGCGAACTCATCGAAGTCAGCGCGCTGCACCCGCCATTCAGCCCGCCCAACATCGGCTTCGGCCTCGCCCCGCGCCTCAACGCCGCCGGCCGCCTCGGCACCGCGCAGGACGCGCTCGAACTCCTGCTCACCGACGATGCCGGGCGCGCGCACACCATCGCCGCCAGCCTCGACGCGCAAAACCGCGAGCGCCGCGGAGTCGAGGACGACGTACTGCGCCAGGCCGAGGAGCAGGTCGCGGAGGGATTCGACGCGGAGCGCGACGCGGCCATCGTCGTCGGCGCACCGGGCTGGCATACCGGCGTCATCGGCATCGTCGCCTCGCGGCTGCAAAAAAAATTCCACCGCCCCGTGCTCGTCATCGGCTTCGATGAAACCGGCACCGGCAAAGGCAGCGGGCGCAGCATCACCGGCTTCTCGCTCGTCGCCGCGCTCGGAGCGTGCGGGGAATTTTTGGAAAAGCACGGCGGTCACGAAATGGCCGCCGGCCTCACCATCCAGCACGCGCGCTTCGCCGAATTCCGCACCGCCTTCCTCGCCCACGCCCGCGCGGCGCTTTCCGCCGAGCAGCTCCAACCCCGCCTCCACCTCGACGCCGAACTCACTCTCGGCGAGATCGACTACGAATTCCTCGCGCATCACGAATCGCTCCAACCCTTCGGCATGACCCACCCGCAACCGCTCTTTTTCGCCCGCGGCGTCACCCTCGCCGGCGAGCCGCGCGTGATGAAGGAAAAGCACCTCTCCCTCATGCTCCGCCAGCACGGCGACGAATACCGCGCCGTCTGGTTCGGCGCGGCGAAAGACGAGCGCCCCCGCCTCCCGTGGGACATCGCCTTTCAAATCGAGCGCAACGAATGGCAGGGCACCGTCAGCCCGCAGATCCACATCCGCGCCGTGCGACATAGCGAGTAGCTGCGCGCGGCTTGAACTCAGTTGGAATCCATGATGCTCATGGCCTGATGCAGGTAGCTTTGGTACCAGGTCACCACGCCGTAGCCGATGTAGAAAAGGATCGCGATATAGAAAAATCGCGGCAGCCATTCGGCCAGCGTTTCGATCCGCGCCAGTCCTTCGGCCTGGTATTCCGCAGCGAGCCGTTTGAGTTCCGCATCGAGTTCGCCCGTCTGCTCGCCGACGCAAAAACTGCGGATCATCGGCTCGGGAAACGCGCCGCTCGCGGCCAGCAATCCGCCCACTTGCGCGCCCCCGCGCACCTCGGGAATCGCCCGCTCCACCGCCGCGCGGATGAGCCCGCTGCGGCTCGCGCGTTGCGCCGCTTGTAGCGCGTCGATGACGTTGATCCCCGCATCGAGCTGCATCTCGTACGTTGCGCAAAAACGGGACGTGGAAAGCGCGCGGCGGATTCCGCCGACGAGCGGCAAGGTGCGCAGCAGCGAGTCGAGGATGGCGCTTTTCGAGCCCGCGTCGCGCAGCAGCGGCACGAGCAGCGCGATGACCAGCACGATGCCCCAAAGCAGCGCGAGCAAACCAAACGTCTCCTGCAAATACGTCGCGAGCCCGCCACCAAAAAGCAGCGTCTTCAGCGAGAGCGTGAAGACCCCGAAGTGCAGCACGAACGCCGGATACGCGCATTTTTTCAAAATGCCCTGCCGCGCCTGCTCCAACGCACCGAAATACGCGGAGAGTTGCGCCAGCCCTTGCTCCAGCTTGCCCGCGCGCTCCACCGCGGCGATCACGCCCACTTCCATCTCACCCACCGCCGGACGCTGCCGGGCAAAGGATTCGCCGACGGTCTGCCCGCTACCCACACCATCCTTCAGCCGGCGGATGACGCCCCGCGTTCCGCCGCGCGTAGTCCGCGCGAGATTGTCCAGTGCGCTCGGAAACGGCACGCCTGAGCGCACGAGCTGCCCGAGGCTGTGGTAAAGGCTTTGCTTCTCGCGGAGGCTGAGGGACACGGCGCGAAGTTCCGGGTTCAAACTTCCCCGCGCAAGGCTTAAACCGTGCGGATGCACGACGAGAAACACATGCGCGCGGCCCTGCGCGAAGCGGCGCGCGGCCTCGGCCAGACGAGCCCGAATCCCGCCGTCGGCGCGGTCATCGTGCGCGGCGGGCGGGTGCTCGCGCGTGGTTTTCACCAGCGCGTCGGGCTCCCGCACGCGGAGATCGAGGCGCTGCGGATGCTGAAGAATCCAGCCCTCGCGCGCGGGGCGACGATTTACGTGACGCTCGAACCATGCTCAACCCACGGGCGCACACCGCCGTGCGTGGAGGCGATCGTTCGCGCGGGTTTTGCGCGCGTGGTCATCGGCACGGTCGATCCGAATCCCGCGCACGCCGGGCGCGGCGTCGGGCTGCTGCGGGCGGCAGGGATCGCGGTGACGTGCGGTGTTTTGGAAAGCGAATGCCGCGAGCTGAATGCGGGCTTCAACCAATGGATCGTGACGCGCATGCCGCTCGTTATCGCCAAGGCCGGCATGTCCCTCGATGGCCGCCTCACCCGCCCGCCCGGCGAAGGCCAGTGGCTCACAAGCGCCGCCTCCCGCGCCGATGCGATGCGCCTGCGCACGCAGGTCGATGCCATCCTCATCGGCGCGCAAACGCTCCGCGCCGACAACCCGCGCCTCACCATCCGCGGCGTGCCCGGCGCGCGTCAGCCGTGGCGCGTGATCGTCACGCGCAGCGGCGATTTGCCAAAGAACGCGCACGTTTTCACCGACGCCCACCGCGACCGCACGCTCGTCTTCCGGGGGAAAAATCTGCGCGCGGTTTTGCGCGAACTGGGGCGTCGTGAAATCACCAGCGTCCTCCTCGAAGGCGGCGGACGCGTGCTCGGCGAAGCCTTCGACCGGCGGCTCGTGGATCGCGTGCAGTTCTACGTCGCGCCGCTGCTCTGCGGCGGCCCGGTGCCTGCGGTGGGCGGGCGTGGGGTCGGCGCGACGGCGGAAGCCCCGCTGCTTCGCAACCCGCGTTACGACAAAATCGGCAGCGATCTACGGCTCACGGCGGAGGTGGAGTATCCGGGCGCACTTTCGGCAGCGTGATGTGCGGCTCGCGGAGGTAGATGGGTTCGAGGTCGCCGGTGGCGGTGATGCCGCGAGCCGCGCTTGCCAGCCGCGCGAGTCGCGTCGCGGACGGAAGCGCGATTTGCGCGGCGGGAAATGCGGCGAGTGGCGCGCTCGTAAAAACTGGGAGCGAGGAATGCGCCGCGAGGCGTTCGCACAATTCGGTTTCCGTCGCGAGCAGCGGCCCTTCCACGCACACGCCGTCCGCGACGTGCGTGAAATAGAACGTCTCCCGCCGCGCGTCGCCGATGGCGATGTAGCCCTCCGCATCCGTCTCCAACGCAGCGACGGACGGGATGCCGACGAGCTGCGCGCCGCCGCCGAGTTCGAGCCCGATCGCCGCGGCTATG
>JANXSB010000567.1 GCA_025352865.1 Chthoniobacter sp.
TCCTTCACCGTAACGCGCCTCCATGCGGGGAATCACCGCCTCGGCTACCGCCCCGTGCGCGAATATGCGCAAGGGCTGCACCTCGGCACCGCGCTTGCCATCTCAGGCGCAGCGGCGAGCCCGAATCAAGGCTACCATTCCTCGCCGATCCTCACATTCCTGATGACGCTCTTCAACGTCCGCCTCGGCTGGTGGCTCGGCAATCCCGGCGCAGCCGGCCATTGCACATGGAAGCACAGCGGCCCCCTGCAAGCCACGCTTCCATTTTTCGTGGAAGCACTCGGGCTCACCAACGAGCGCCGCGGCTACGTATATCTCTCCGACGGCGGCCATTTCGAAAACCTCGCCATTTACGAAATGCTCCTGCGCCGCTGCCGCTTCATCGTCGCCGTCGATGCCGAGCAGGATGGCGACTACGCCTTCGAGGGTCTCGGCGGCATCGTGCGCAAAGCCCGCATCGACCTCGGCACCACCATCGAATTTGCGAACCTCGCCGCCGTTTCCAAAGACACGCCCGAGGACGGGCGGCACGGCTTCGCGCTCGGCCAGGTGCGCTACCCCGGCGGGCTCCAGGGCCTCATCCTCTACATCAAACCCGTGCTCCAGCCGGGCCTCCCCACCGACGTGCGGCACTACGCAAAAACGAACGGCGCTTTCCCGCACGAAAGCACCGGCGACCAATTCTTCAGCGAATCGCAATTCGAAGCCTACCGCGCCCTCGGCCAGCACCAGGTGACGCAAATTCTCGCGCCGCTCGCCCGCCCGCCCGCCTCCATCGCCGATCTTTTCGCGCGTCTCGAAGAGGCGTGAAAAGGCGCCCGCTCACTCCTTCTGCTTCCACGCAAATTTTCCCTCCGCGTCCGGCACCTCGATCCACTCGCCGGGGAACGCGCCCTTTTGAAACAGCTCCGCCTGCTGCCGCTCCGCCTGCGAGACAGGGACGTTCTTTTCCTTCGCGAGCTTTTCGATGAGCCGCCCGCGGTCGCTGTTTTCGGCATCCACGGTCGTGCGCACGTAGTCGCCGTACTCGCCCGGCGGGACGGTGCGGACTTCGAGATAGCCCGCGTGGTTTTCGCCCACGAGCCGCGAGTTTTTCAAAATCTGAATCTCGCCCATCCGCGTCCGCCGGCTCTTGCCGATGTCCGCCTGCGGGGGCGGCGTCGCCTTTTTTGGCCCGTTCGAATCGCTGTGCTGATAGACGTCCACCTTCATCGCAATATCGACTTTCACCGGCTCCTTCGTGCCGACATCGATCGGGATGGAATTGCACGCGACGAGCGCGAGCGCGGTGAGAAAAAGCGGGGTGCGAATCTTCATGGCTGCTGCGCGACTACGCGCCCGACTTTGCGCGGCGGCGGTTCGTCGTGAAAATCGAATTCGATTTTGCGCGAGCCGCCGGGGCCGCGCAGATCGAGGTGCAATGCGCCTTCGCGCCCGTGGAATCGGAAATCACCATGCGCAGTGTCGTAGGTGAAATCCCGCAGCGTCTCAAGGCTGATGCGCGACAGCCCGCGCTTCACGCCCGACCAGTCGCCCGGCAGCTCACGGATGATGTCGTCGATTTTCCCGATGCGAAGCTGACCCGCGCGCGTCGCGGAAAAATCACCGACGACTTTTTCGATGTCCGTGGCGCGTGCCGCGACGGTGAGCCGGAAATCAGCCGGGCCGGTGAGTGAAAACTTTTCCGGCGCGAGCGCGTCGGTGATCGGCTTGAGGTCGATGCGCGTGCCGGACACCCATCCATTCCACGGCGAGCCGGTGCCGAGCAGAAAGTTGAACTGCCCGCGCAGCACGCCGCCGTAGCCCTTGCCGCCGAGATTCCCGTAGATGCCATGCTCGTCGTAGGTCACATCGAGAAAGCAGTCGCTGCCGCGAAACTGTTTCCAGCGGACCTCGCGGAGCCGCAGCGTGTTGACCACGTTGTTCGCGCCGTGCGCCGGCGGCAGGCTGAATTCCACGCGCCCCCCCACGCCGCGCAGCGTCAGCTCGTAGCCGGGGTAGTCGTAGTCCTGCACCGGCATGTCGATGCTCAGCTTCAGCCGCAGATCGCTCAGCTCGCGAAAATTCAGGTTCTCAGCGTGCGACTCAAACGGCATCGGCAGCGCCAGCGCCGACTGCCCTTCGAGCGCGAGGACAAGCTCCCCGGAAGTCGCGGCGAATTTTTTAATCTGCCAGGCCGGCCCCGCGTCCACTGCGGGTGCGGTTCCGGCGGGCCGGGCGCTTTCATTTTTCTGCACGCGGTCGATGTACCAAAAAAGATCGGGCCCGATTTCCAGCCGCGGGTGGATGATCGCGACCTCCTCGATCTCCCGCCGCCAAATGCCCGCGAGCGTGAAGCGCACGAAGACCGTGTCGAGCGAAAGCACCGGAACAAACGGATCGAGCGGCGAAGTCAGCGCGATGCGTGAAAGCTCGATGGTCTGGAGTTCCTGGCCTCCTTCACCCGCGTCCGGCGCGAAGGCGAGATTGCGGAAGCCGGTGTTCACCCGGCAGTCGATTGATGGGATGCCGAGGCCGAGATCGTCGAGATGAATCGCACCGTCGGTCACGAGCAGTTCGCCGATGGAAAAAGGCCGCGCCGGCTTGGCGGGAGCCGCCTTCGCGGCGGGCGGCAGCGCCGGTTTCGTCCCGCTCGCGATCAGCTCACGGAAGATTTGGTTGTAGCGAAAATCGAACTGCTCGACCTGCACCCACGCCACGCGGCGCTCGCGCTGCACCTCCGGCAGGCGCAGCTTCGCGCGCACCGCCGGCACCCGCAGAAACGGCTCCAGCGCGGCTCCCCTCGCCCGCACCGCGAGGTCGGTGAAATCCACCGCCGCCTGGAGTTCGCCCGGTTCGCGCGGCGGCAGCACGTCATCGCCTGCCTGCGCGGCAAATCCAAACTCGACGAGCGGCGCGCCCTCCAGATCCACGCTCGCGCGCCCGTCGCTCAACGCCAGCCGATCAAGCGTCCATGCGGCTTCCGCGGCTGGCGATTCATTCGTGACTGGTGCGGATGTGAACGCCGCCAGCAGCGCATCGCTGATGAAAACCCGCGGCTCCTCAACCACGACCTCCCGCACTTTGCACGCACGCAAACCTTCCAGCGTCGCCTTCGCTCCAATGGCCGGTATCGAGAGCGCTTCCGCGTCGTCCTTCCGCAAACGCACGCGCACCGCCGACAGCGCCAGCTCCAGAGGTGTCCCGCCGATCAACTGCTTTTCCCGCAGCTCCGCCGCGAACCCAAAGTCCACGCGAGGCAGCGCCGCGAGATCAATGCCCGCCTGGCCGCGCGTGATCGCCACGCGCTCCACCGTCCACGCGGGAGTTGCGGAATCTCCCCCACCCTTCGCAGGCAGCAGCGCGAGAAAACCATCCGTCACCGTCACCCGCGGCGCATCGACAAGCACCTCGCGAATCCTTTGCTGGCGCAGGTCTTCAAGCGATGCCCGCACTTTCACCAAAGGCAGCGCCAGTACCTCCGCGCCATCCGTTCGCGAGCGTACGTTCAACCCCGCGACTTCGATTTCATTCGCACCCGCATCTTCCGAAAACTCTACGCGAAATCCCAGCGCCACAGTCGGAATCGCGGCCAGATCCACCCGCCCGCTGCCGCCCGTGATCGCCAGATGCCCGATCCTCCACGGCGCGTCTCCGC
>JANXSB010000580.1 GCA_025352865.1 Chthoniobacter sp.
AAGTCGCCGGTCGTGGGCGCGGGTTTGGTCGTGGCGTCCCAGCCGAATTCGGTGAGCCACACTTCCTTGCCGGGCGCGTGCTCGCGCCGCCAGGTGAGGACATGGCCGATGTCTTTCAGAAAGCCGATCTTCGGGTCTTCCGGGTAGCTGCGCGCCCAAGTGGGCCAGCCGGTGATCTCGGCATACATGTGGATGTTCACGATGTCGTAGAGCGACTCCAGCCCCGCGAGGCAGTCCACGCTTTTCGAGTAGCTCCCGCTCTTGCCGAGATTCGCCGCGCATGTCGCAATGCGCATCTTCGGATCACCCGTGCGCAGCCCGCCGGCCATCGCCTCGAAGAGCTTCCGATAAGTCGCGTCGTCGTACTTCCCCGGCTCATTGCCGATCTCCGCCGCCTCGACGAGCGGCACTTTCGCCGACGGCCCAAACGCGGCCGCGAACGCTTTGCCGTAGGCGAAGGCATCGCGCGGCAGATCCTTCCACGCGTCCGGCTTTAGGTTGTCAAACATCAGGCTCGCCTCGGTGCGGTAGCCGGCTTTGGCCCACGAGCCATAGACCTGCGACCAATCGACCCCATTGCGCGCCAGCGGCAGCTTCAGCGCATAGCCCGTGTCATCGCCGAAGTCCCAATCGACCGGGTGATAGTCCCGCACCAGCCGCGTGACCGGCGCATACAGCTCCGGCTTGAACGCGACCGTGTGCCCGCACAGCCCCATGAAATCCCGCATCAGCGGGCGCGGCTGCTCCGCCGCACGCGAGGCCGCGGTGAAAATGGCGAGCACTACAAGCAGGGAAAAGATTCGCATGACAGGTGGATGGAAGATCGCCATTCCGCAGCGGTCATCGGCCAGCCGCGCGGAGGTTCACGCGCAGGCGGGGAAAAGCCAACCGCTATTTCTTCGGCGGGTGCGCAGCGAGGTCGGTCACGCGACCAAGGATGAGAACAACCTCCTGCTTGGTTTCGGTATTCACGAGCGTGAGTTCCGAGACATCTTCATCTTCCCCTGCATTTGGATTATGCACCATCTTGAATTCAAACTTCGCCAGCTTCCATTTTGTCTTCGCGATGGTCTCCCCGAGTTTCAAAAACTCCGACGGTTGCTTGAGATCGGTCGTGCCGATTTGAAACGTGAATTTTTCCGGCGTGTCCTTCTTTGGGTCGCCGTCGTAGGCGTTGAAGAGCAGGCGAAACGGCGCGTGCGCCGCCGGTTTGTCCTCCGCCTGCACGCCCGGCGCAGGCGCTCCGAAAACCATGAGCAGCGCCGCAACAATCGTGAGGATTTGGAGGGGTTTCACAGCGGTGTTTTTTCTCGCAGATGACCGGCGCGAAGCTGGCGACAAATCCGCTCCCGCGCAATGCCGAAGATCGTGCGCAGCGAGGCGGCGAGGGGAAAATTTATGAGGGATGAGGACAGAGCGGCGCTCCCGTTTTTCATCCCTCATCCTTCATACCTCATCCCTTCCCCCCTCGCCGCTTGACTTCAAAGGCGCGCGTTTTACCCTCGCCCCCTTTCGCCCCTGCCGGCCCTCACCTCCATGTCCCGATTTTCCCTTCGCCCCACTCCCCTCCTCGCCGCCGCGGCTGTATTCATCAGCCTTGCCGGGTGGTCGCCCGCGCAGGAGGTGCTCGATGGCATCGCCGCCGTGGTCAACAATGACGTGGTCACTTTCTCCCAGGTCCGCGAGCTGGTGGCCTCGAAGGAAAAGTCCGCGAAGGACACCTACAAGGGCGAGGAACTGGTGGCGAAGATCAAGGAAATCCGCCTCGCTGCGATCAACGACCTCATCGACCGCCAGCTCATTTTGCAGGAGTTCAAATCGAAGGGCTTTCAGATTCCCGACTACTTCATCGACGAGCGCGTGACGACCATCGTGCGCGAGGAATTCGGCAACGACCGCGCCGCTTTCATCCGCACGCTGGCCGCGCAGGGCTTCACGCTGGAGCGCTTTCGCGAGCTGGAAAAGGACAAGATCATCGTCCAGGAAATGCGGCGGCAGGCGATCAAGGCCAAGCCGGAGGTTTCCGAAGCAAAGATCGCGGAATACTACAAACTGCACGCCGATGACTACGGCACGCCCGAGCAATTGAAACTGCGGACGATCACCATCCGGGCCTCGACGGAAAACAATTCGCGGCGCAAGAAGATCGAGGAAATCCGCGGGATCGTCCTGGGCGGCGCGGAGTTCGGCGAGCTCGCGCGGATGTATTCCGAGGACGACAAGCAGGAGGCTTACGGCGACTGGGGCTGGATCGACAAACGGACGCTCAACGAGAGCCTCTCGAAAGCCGCCTTTGCGCTCAAGGCCGGCGAAGTCAGCAAGGTCATGGAACTCGCCGGCAGCTACTACCTGCTCTTCGCCGAGGCGAAAAAACCCGCCGTCACCAAGCCGCTCAAAGACGTGCATGACGAGATCGAGAAAGGCCTGCTCCAGCTCGAACGGCAGAAGATGCAGGCCGACTGGCTGGCCAAGCTGCGGAAGAAGGCCTACATCAAAATGTACTGAGCCATGCCGGTCATCGGCATCACCCTCGGCGACGCGGCGGGCATCGGCCCGGAGATCGTGGCGGCAGCGCTCGCCTCGGGGAAAGTGGACGCGCGGTTTGAGTACCGCGTTATCGGCGAAAACGCGGACGCCCAGCCCGGCGAACCCACGCCAGCCACCTCCCGCGCGGCGCTCGCCGCGCTGGAGGAAAGCGCGCGGCTCCTGCGCACGGGCGAGATCGCCGCCATCGTCACCGGGCCGATCCACAAAGCGCGCATGCAGGCCGAGGGCTTCGCCTTTCCGGGGCAGACGGAGTTTTTCGCCGCCCGCGCCGGCGTCACCGACTTCGCCATGTGCCTCACCGGCGGCGCACTCACCGTCGCCCTCGTCACCGCGCACGTCCCGTTGCGCGATGTCGCCGCGCTTTTGTCCGCGCGCGAAATCATCCGCGTCGGCCACCTGCTCGCCGCCTTTCTCACCGCGCGCCTCGGCCGCGCGCCGCGCATCGCCGTCGCCGGCCTCAACCCCCACGCCGGCGAATCCGGCGCGCTCGGCCGCGAGGAAATCGAAATCCTCTCCCCCGCCATCACCCTCCTCACCAACCACCCGTCACCCGTCGCGCCCGCCACTTTCACCGGCCCGCTTTCCCCCGACACCGTCTTCCACCGCGCCGTCGCCGGCGAATTCGACGGCGTGCTCTGCATGTATCACGACCAGGGCCTCATCCCGCTCAAGCTCCACGCCTTGCACACCGGCGTGAACGTCACCCTCGGCCTCCCCTTCCCCCGCACCAGCCCCGACCACGGCACCGCCTTCGAGCTGGCGGGGAAAAACCTCGCCCGTCCCGACTCCATGATCGCCGCGATCAATCTCGCCGCCGCGCTCAGCGCCCGCTGACCGCGCGCCTCAGCCCCGCCGGCGGCGGGTTGGCGATGGCGAGCGCGCCGAGGGCGAGGAGGCTGGCGCGCTGGCTGCGCGGTGGGGGCAAGGCGGTGGCCGGAAGCAGCCAGCGTGACCGCCGGAGCAGTGCGCTGCAGCGCATACGGGTTAGCCGTTGCGGTCATTAGTGAAAGCGGCTGTAGATGCGAGTCCAGAAGGGCGCAAAGCTCGCAAGCAGCTTATCGTAAGCGGCTCGTTCTGCCTTCTTGCGGGCGGCGTCGATTGCGTTGCTGCTGCCCCAAGCGATCGTCAGTCCTGAGCGCGAATCGCCCTCCTCAAGAGCGCCGTAGATGTAGCCGGTCTTGGTGTCCATCAGGATGGCCGAGGCGGTGGAGTTGATCTTGTATCGCTTGTTGGGAGCAAGGCCGAGCGTAAGAGTGGTCAGCGGCGCAATAACCTCGTTATCGCTGAACTCGGTAGCGAGCGTATAAAGGAGAATCACGTCGGCCTGGAGCTTGGCGGATGCCTCGCGAAGGTCGAGGTCAGAGGAAAGGGACTTGGGCAGCAAGAGACGGTTGAGTGCAACAACGCCTGCGACGCCCCGAAGCTTCGAAATCGTGTCGATGTCCTGCTCCGTTTCGATGTCGCGTGTCGTGACGACGCTGTAAGCGCCGGACCCCACTCCCTGCGCTGACTCGGAGCGATAGCCGCTCTCCTGAATCCGCACGACTGCAAGATTGGCAGGGAACTTGATTGCCGGGCGCGCGACAAAAGCCTTCTTAACGCGCGGATCGGTGAAAGTGCTCAAGTCGGCTTGGCGTCCGGGGGTGACATAGCTGGCGCACGAGCAAAGGAACAATGCAGCGGACAGCGAAAGGATGAGTTGTAGTGGCTTCATAGATTTCAGGATGCGCGAGCAACGCCTAACGACCCCAAGCTCAGCGACTGCGGAGGGTGGTGCGCTGGCTGCATGGTGGCGGAAAGGCGGAGACTGGAAGCAGCCAGCGTGACAGCCGGAGCAGCTCGCTGCAGCGCATGGTTAGGCGTTTCGTTCATGTGGGACGGAAGAAGCGAAACCATATAAAGGAGAGGGCGAGCATACCGAGCAGGCCGAAGATAGAACTGCCGAAGAACCAGCCGGCTGCCAAGCCCGGCTCGCGCTCCTCAAGGCAGGCAATAATCCTGGGTGCTGCGCAGAAAAGGCCGAGCACAATACCAAAGCACGCGAAAGCGATGGCCCATATCGAGTAAGGCTTCCGACGCCCAAAGATGTAAGCGAAAACGGTGGCCGCCACAGAAGCCCCGAATGCCGCAAGTAGCACGATCGGGAGTGAGTAGCGGAAGCCGTAGAAGAGAAATGGAACACCGGCGAGGTCACGACTGATGACGAGGTGTGGCGTGCCGGTGAGCGCACCGAAAAGAGCGGTCCCTACGACTGGAGCGATAATGCACACGGAAAGCATGGTGACAATAAATGGAAGGATCGCACGCATTACATTCTCGGATGACGCGCAGAAGCGCCTAACGACCCAAAGCTCAGCGACGGGCGGCTCGGGCGCGACGCCTGCATGGTGGGCGGAAAGGCGGCGGCGGAAGCAGGTGCCGTGACGCACGGAGCGGTTCGCTGCAGCGCATGGTCAGGCGTTTCGTTCGATTGGAAATTCATGGCTTGGTCGCTGGATGCGTCGGCTCCACTCGGAGAATAACACACGCATAGAGGCAGGCCCCGCCCACCTCGTCTGGCGCGGTGACGCTGCCTTGGAGGAACAAACCCTTGAGGGTAACGACCTCGCCGACCTGCATGGGCCAGAGCTTGTCTTGGTCTCTGGCGAGGAAGCAATTCACACCGGCGAGGAATGATTTATTGTCTTGGCCGATGGTGATGGCACCGGCCTTCCGGCCGCGGCCGATATAGCCAATCCGTCCCCGAACCTTCACGACGCGGTCGCTCGTGGCGGTCATGCCCCAAGAACGCCAATCGGTCGCTGCTAGCGTGTGCTGTGGATGCGCCTTGTTCACGGTGCGCATCGCCTGCTGAAATCTCTCCTCATCAGCTTTTGAATTGGCGCACGAGGAAAGACACGACGCAACGATGCAACCGAGGAGTGTGCTGATGATGGGATGTGCCAAAGCTCTCATTGCTCAGGAGGCGCGAGAACGCCTAACGACCCCAAGCTCAGCGACTGCGGAGGCTGGCGCGCTGGCTGCATGGTCGGGGAAAGGCGGAGGCCGGAAGCAGCCAGCGTGACAGCCGGAGCAGTTCGCTGCAGCGCATGGTTAGGCGTTGCGTTAGATTTGTGGTGCTGCGTTGCCGGATTCAAGTTGGGCCACGATTGATGGAATTGTGTCGTTAGGCGAGGATCGAAAATCACCGAGCTTCTGCTCAAAACGGTCGTTGATGAAGTAATGCAACTGCCAAAACTGAACGAGTTTCACGTTAGTTTTTGGGTTCATTAAGTTCTTGTGGATGGCCATACCGATAGCCATATGGGCATTGTTGTGCCACATCTCTAGGTCACTAGAGAAGTTCTCGAGGCTTGGGACGTCACCCTTGTGGACAGCGGCGGTTACATCGTAGGTTGCGTTGAAACCTGCGAGTTGCTGGGTGGTAAACGGAGTTACTCCGCCGAAATGAGCGGGTCCACCGACGGCCTTGAATCGTTTGATAAGCTCCCAGTGGAATAGAAGGAATCCGGTCTGAGCGGTGCCGCCGTTGTGAGCGCCGTGCCAATTGTTGTGGATCGGGCCAAGCTTCTTGAGGAACTGAGTTGCGCTTGTTCCTGGAGTGGAGATTGTGTCGAGTTGAGTGATGAATGGATCTGTCATTGTCTTGTTTAGTTGGTTGTGGTTTTGGTTTAGTTTCGGGGAGAGCGCGTAGAAACGCCTAACGACCCCAAGCTCAGCGACTGCGGAGGCTGGCGCGCTGGCTGCGCGGCGGGTCTGCGGGGAGCAGCCAGCGTGACACGCGCAGCAGCCCCGGAGCGGTTCTCTGCAGCGCCATTGTTAGCCGTTTGGTTCATTTGCGAATTCGGCGAAAGCATATCCCGAGAACTCCAATCACTCCGAACACTGCGGTAGTAGGCTCCGGCACGATCGAAAAGACGACTTCAGAGTAATTTGCGTCGGAGTAGTTTCTTGGTGGGACTAAAGGCACATCGCGGGTCGAGCCGTCTCCCCATGCGAGCAAGGTCTGTGACAATGGGAAGCCGGTGTAGTTGCTGAGTTGCTCGACGCCATTCACGAACAGGTCGGCCGAGGCATCGCCGGGTGAATAGATGAGTTCAAATGTGTTATAGACACTGCCACCCGGCACGGTAAATCGAGGGCCTGTGGTGCTGTTGGAACCCGAATTATCGGCCAGCACCACCAAGGCATCTCCGTTGGCCGCGGAGCCAAAGTGCATCTGATAACTACGGAAACCATCGCGGTAAAGAGACAGCATCGAGCCTCCCGGTGCGTCGTCCGAGGCTGTGACCCGCAAAGTAACTTTGAGGCTCCAGCCGAATGACGCCGCTGAAACCTCCGCCGGAGTAGGAATAACGCGATAAAAGCCGGTATCTCCGGCGGCACTGTTCATGATCGACCATGCGGGTGTGCCACTGTCGTTGATCGGGCCGAGGGTGGTGGCGCCAATCTGCGGGCCTAATGTCCATCCTTCCGTTGTTGGGTCGGCGTCTCCAGTGTGCTCGTAGAGAACGACTGGGAGAGCATGGAGAGTTGAGGCAAGTGCGATATTCGCGGCGAGAAAATGTAGCATTGTTTTCATAGGTCATTGTTTACGTGGTTGGTGTAGTGATAGGTTGAAGCTCGTAGCGGCTAACGACCCCAAGCTCAGCGACCGCGGAGTGCGGCGCGGCACCTGCATGGTGGGCGGAAAGGCGGCGGTGGAAGCAGGTGCCGTGACGCACGGAGCGGTTCGCTGCAGCGCATGGTTAGGCGTTTCGTTCATGTGTGCGAAGCGAGCGCC
>JANXSB010000602.1 GCA_025352865.1 Chthoniobacter sp.
CGCTGACCGCGAACGCCGGCCAGACCTTTGAGATGCAGAGCGGCTCCGTGAGTGCGATCCTCGCGGGCTCTGGCATCGCCTTGAACAAGACCACGAACGGGACGGTGAAGCTCTCCGGGGCGAACACCTACACGGGGGCGACGACCATCAGCGGGGGCACGCTCGACGCGGGCACGCTCGAATTGGGCAACGTGAACGCCCTGCAAAACAGCACGCTGGACGTCGGTGCCCCGTTCCACGGGTCACCGATCGCCTTCACCGTGGCCGGTACCAACACCTACAACCTCGGCGGACTTACCGGGACGCGGGAGCTCTACATCGACGGCAATAATACGATCAGCGTGGGTGCGAACAATGCGTCCACCACTTACTCCGGACACCTCGGGGGCGGCGGTCTCACCAAGGTCGGGGCCGGCACGCTCACGCTCACGGGAGCGAACTTCCACAGCGGCAACACCACCATCCACGCCGGGACCTTGAAGCTCAACCTCAGCGGCAGCATCAGCGAGAGCGCAAACATCGTCGTCGGCGACGCAGGTTCCACCGGCACGCATCTGGATGTGACCACCAAGACCGGCGGCCTCACCATCGGCCTCGCGCAGACGCTCAAGGGCATCGGCCAGATTGACGGCAACACGACCATCCTCGGCACGCATGCCCCCGGCAACAGCCCCGGCCTGCAAACCTTCAACGGCAACCTCGCCTATTCCACCGGCTCGACCCTGAATTGGGAACTCGCCGCCAATGTCTCCACGGGCACCACCGGCCTGCGGGGCACGGATTTCGACGGCGTGGATGTGATCGGAGCGGGCGTCCTCACGGTCGGCACCGGCGTGACCTCGAACATCATCTTCAACGCCGCCGGCTCGACGGTGGATCTCACCGGTGCCTTCTGGAACAGCAACCATAGCTGGCTCGCCTACAGCGACGCGGTTGCTCCGGCGCTGTCCTCCGCGGCGATCTTCGACACCGTGACCGTGACGACCGATTCCCTCGGCGCCATGCTCGCCGGCGGCACCTTCGCGTGGAGTGAAGTCGGCAACGATGTCGTGCTGAATTATACGGCGGCACCCGAGCCCGGCAGCGCCGTGCTGCTCACCCTTGGAGCCGGTGCGCTGGTCGGTTGGCGGCCGCGGCGGGGATAATCGGAAGCAAGGGCGCAGCGGCAGTCAGGAAGCGAGCCGGTTCACTAAGCGACTTTGATATGGGTCGCCCTCAGTCCGTCTCGATCAGCGCCTCGTCCTGCGAGGTGACGCGCACGACTTCCTCGACGGTGGTCTGGCCGCGGAGCACGCGCCGCCAGCCGTCGGTGCGGAGGGTGTCCATGCCGTCCTGGACGGCGCGGGCTTTCATGGCGGAGCCGGTTTCCTTGCGGATGATCATGCGGCGCAGCGGCTCGTTGACGGGGACGATTTCGTAGATGGCGGCGCGTCCGCGGTAGCCGGTCTGGCGGCAGTGCTCGCAGCCGGCGCCTTTGTAGAATTTGAAATTCTCGGGGATGGGCGCGCCGATTTCGCGGAGGTAATCGACGGGGTAGCCGGTCTCCGTTTTGCAATCGGGGCAGATGGTGCGGAGGAGCCGCTGCGCGAGAAAGCAGCGGACGACGCTCGCGAGCAGGAACGGCTCGATGCCCATGTCGAGCAGACGCGTGATGCCCGAGACGGCGTCGTTTGTGTGCAGGGTGGAAAAAACGAGGTGGCCGGTCATGGCGGCGCGGATGGCGATTTCGCTGGTCTCGAAATCGCGGATTTCGCCGACCATGACGATGTTCGGATCCTGGCGCAAAATCGCGCGCAAGCCGTTCGCGAAGGTCAGGCCGATTTCTGCTTTCACGTCGATCTGCGAAACGCCGGGGAGGCGGTATTCGACGGGTTCCTCGATGGTGATGATGCGACGCGTGACGGCGTTGATGGATGTGAGGAAGGAATAAAGCGTGGTGCTTTTCCCCGAGCCGGTGGGGCCGGTGACGAGGATGATGCCGTTCGGCTGGGTGAGCAGCGCCTGCACGGTGCGGACCTGCTTTTCGCTCATGTCGAGGCGGTCGATGCCGAAGCTGAGCGACTCGCTGCGGGAGAGGAGGCGGAGGGAAATGGATTCGCCATTCACCGTGGGGATGGTAGAAACGCGGACGTCGATGGCACCTGCACCGGTGGTGAGATTGATGCGGCCGTCCTGCGGGAGGCGGCGCTCGGCGATGTCCATGTGGGCCATGACTTTCAGGCGCGAGATGATGGCGCTTTGAAGCAGGCGGAGCTGCGGGGGGACGGCGACCTCGTGGAGGATGCCGTCGATGCGGTAGCGGATGCGGAGGTCGTTCTCGAGCGGCTCGACGTGGATGTCGGTGGCGCGTTCGAGGATGGCTTCGCGGATGATCTGGTTGACGAATTTGACGACGCTGGCCTCGGGGTCGTCGCCGGTGATGTCCTGCGCTTTGTCGTGCGGGTCGCCGTCGTAGGTGCGGGTGGAGGCGAGGATTTCGTCGAAGGTTTCCGCGCCGACGCCATAGACGGCTTTGATCGTGCGGAGCAGCGGGCCGCGCGGGACGATGATCCATTCGAGTTTCTTGCCGGGGAGCTGCTGCGCGGCGAGGCGGCGGGCGACGGCGTTAAAGACATCGTAGGTGCCGAGGCGGACGGAATCCGCGCTACTGGCGACGGGGAGGATGTGGTGTTTGAAAACGAAGCGGCTGGGCAGGAGTTGGAGCGCGCTGCGCTCGACTTTGGCGGCTTCGATGTTCTCGCAGGGCGATTTGAAAAGCCGGGCGAGTTCCGCGGCGAGCTTGTGTTCATCGACCTTGCCGGTGTTGAGCACTTCCGCGGTCCAACTCACGCCGGGCGCGGGCTGGAGGGCGGCGAGCGCGGTGGCGTCCTCGGCGGAGAGGTCGCAGGCGACGAGGAGGTCGATGAGGACTTTGCGGGAGGTCATCCGCGGAGGGCGTCAGGGCTTCGCTCTTTCGCGGAGCGGCACGGCGGGCTTGCGGAGCATCTGCTCGGGCGTGGCTTTCTTGCGCTTGATCTCGGGATAGACGGTCGTTTCGAGATCGGGCGGGATGTTCATAAACTCCATCTCGCGCTCGCGCAGGGCGATGGCGTCGGGCGGAGCCCAGGTGACTTCCGGGCGGATGAGGATGACGAGTTCGTTGCGGACTTTTTCCTTCGTCGTGGTGCTGAACAGCGGGCCGA
>JANXSB010000614.1 GCA_025352865.1 Chthoniobacter sp.
CAAGGAAGCCACCGGCTCGCCGCTGGATGAAAACACCCCGAACACCTTTGGCGCGGCTGCGGGCGCGTATAAGACCCGGACGATCAATGGCGCTGGGAGCGTGACCGATACGACGACGGGCACGCCCGTGAATAGCATCACGCTGAACAGCGATCCCGGCGCGGCGGGCTTTGCCTTCCGCGTGGTGGAGGACGCCACGGCGAGTGCGGGCAATGCCAGCTCGACGGGCTATCTGCGGTGCGAAGTAACGCAGGTGCCGGCCACCGGAGCGCCGTGGGGCTTCAGCCTGCCGGGCGTGACGGTGCGCAACTGGACCACAGGCGCGATCACCACCCAGCAGCTATCCGATGTCTCGCTGAGGTTTGCGGCGAAGCTGCCCGCCGGTGTTACTTTCACGGTCTATGCCGAACCCACCGGCGGCTCGTCCGCGAACCGCGCCAATCTCGGCACCCTGACCGGCAACGGCACCTGGCAGACGGTGACGCGCGAGTTTTCCACCGCGGCGAACGTGGATAACTTCCGCACGGCGCTGAACACCGGTGCGACAACAACCTTCCAAGTTACTTTCACCGGCCCGACCAATGCCACGCTCGGCGACCAGCTCTCGCTCGACGACGTGCAGATCGTGCCTTGGCGCACCTATTCAGTTACCCTCAGCCAGGGCACGAATCAGCAGCGTTTCATGGACACGCTGAATGCCGGCGGCACGATTGCCTTTGTGCCGGAGTTTGTGAAAAACACCGCGGCTCCGGCAAGTGGCGGGACGCTGGCGATCGATGACTTCGCGGTGGACTACAACGGGGCCGATCCCAATGCCTTCCAGACGCTCATCGGCACGGGGGCGGTGGGTGGCAATTGGAAGTATTTCGCCGGGCTCGCGGAGCCGAGTGGCGGATTATACGACCCGGCGCTGCTCACCGGCTTTACCCCGCCGGTCGGCGACGAGGCCGACTTTAGCAACCCGCAGAGTTTCGTGGACTGGGTCGAGCTGCGGAACCAGGGTGGCGCTGCGGTGAACATTGGCGGATGGGGACTCACCGACGATGCAGCCTACCCTGGCAAGTGGCTCTTTCCCGCCGGCACGACCATCCCCGCGAATGGCTACCTCATTGTCATGTGCGACAGCCGCGAAGCTGCCAATGGCGTCGCCACCTACCTTCACGCGAGCTTTAACCTTTCCTCGAATGGAGGCTATGTCGGCCTGTACGATGGCAACGGCACGCCGCAAAGCGCGGCGACTAACATTCCGTCGCAGGACTCCTTTCACACATGGGGCCGAAATCCGGCCGGGACATCCGACTTCGGCTTCCTCGAAACAGGCACGCCCGGCGCGGCCAATGCCGGTAATTTTTTCTCTGGCAGCGTCAAGAAGCCGGATTACTACAAGGCCGACGGTATCACGAAGTTTTCCGGCGGCTTTTATTCCGGCACCCAGACGCTGGTCATGAGCACCACGACATCCGGTGCCACGATCCGCTACACCACCGACGGCACAGACCCGACCGAGACCACTGGCACGCTTTACAGCGGTCCCATCACCCTGACTCCGCCGGCGGATCACAAGAGCGGCCTCGTATTCCGCTCACGCGCCTTTAAGGCGGGCCGCGTCAAGTCAGACGCGCGGACCCATACCTATCTGCTCGACATCGACGCCAATCTCCGCGGCGTGCCAGCGCTGCTCTTTAGCGGCGATCCGGGACGCAACTTCTATACGCCGCATGGAATCATGTCGATCGTCGATGGCCGCACTCTGCCTGTGACCTACGACCTATGGACACCCACCGGCCCTCAAAGCTATAATATCCCGCAAGGTCACGGCGACGCCTACGAGCGCGCGATCAGCGCCGAATGGTATTACCCGGACGGGCATCAGGGCTGGCGCGAAGATGTGGGCCTGCGCATTTCATCCAGCCCGTATTCCCGTCCGCGGCTGCGCCTGCGCAACACGTCCAATTCCCCGTTAATCAGCGATCACACGGAAAAGCCATCATACGACCTTTACTGGCGGAGCGACTACGGCAACTCCAGCGTCAATGACACCACCATGATCTCCGGCAACGACGTGAGCGATTACTCGCGCCTCCGCATCCGCGCCGGGAAAAACGACATCCTCAATCCTTACATTATCGATGAGTGCGGACGCCGCCTTTACCACGATATGGGCTGGGTCCAACCCATCGGCACGATTAACACCGGCTACATCAACGGCGTTTTCAAAGGCATGTACAACACCTGCGAGCGCCTCCGTTCGCAGACCTTCCAGATTCATTACCGCTCGGCCAATGATTTCGACGTGAACTACATCGATCAGTTTGTCGATGGTGACACGGTCTTTTGGAATCAGATGCAGACCGCGCTGAACACGCTCTATGCATCGTCCACGCCGGCTACCATCCTGGCGAACTACCAGGCCGCGCAACAATATGTCGATGTGGTCAACGTTGCCGACGCGTTCCTGTTTTGGATCTACGTGAACATGGACGACTGGCCGACAAACAACTGGGCCATGCAGCACGAACGCACAGCCGGCGGCGTTTTCCGCTTCGCCTCGTGGGACATCGAAGCGGCGTTCGGGCGCTTCGGCAAGCCTGTTACTTTCGACACGATCAACAATAACATCCTGAACGCATCGAGCACCTGCGGCGACATTTTCAAGCGCCTCTACAAAAGCCCGGACTTCGAGCTCCTCGTCGCCGATCGCATTCAGAAGCATTACTTCAACGGCGGCGTGCTCGATGACCGGGTAAGCGGCGGCCACCTTGGACAACTCGTAACCACCTTCTCCGGGCAAGTCCAGCCCCTGCTTACTTACATCGCGAATCAGACTGTCGATCTGAGCTGGTATAACGCGCACACCAATCAATCCAGCGGACGCCGGCCGTTTCTGTTCGGAGGCGGCACCGGCAGCTTCCAGCAGACGCTCCTTTGGCCCGCCACCCTTCCGCCGACTTTCAGCCAGTTCGGGGGAGTTGTCCCCGGCGGCTACCCCCTCGTCATTACTACGACCGCGCCCGGAGGCAGCATCATTTACTACACGCTCAATGGCACTGACCCGCGTCTCGCCGGCGGCGGTGTCTCGCCCTCCGCGCTGATCTACAGCGGCCCTGTCGCCCTGTCTCTTGTAGGCACGGTGAAAGCACGCGTCAAAAATGCCAACGGCGAATGGAGCGCAATAAACGAAGCTTACTTCGAACCCAGCGCAGCGCAGCCAACCGCGGCGACCCTCGTCGTCTCGGAACTCATGTATAACCCGCCAGACCCAAGCGCAGCAGAGCAGCTTGCGACTTATACCAGCAATGATGATTTTGAATTCGTCCGTCTGACCAATATCGGCCCGGCGGTGATCGACCTGACGAATCTGCGCTTCACCTCCGGCGTCAACTACGACTTCAGCCTCGCCGTTGTCCGGGCCATCAACCCCGGAGCCTCAGTCCTCGTGGTTCGCAATAAGGATGCTTTTGTTTACCGCTACGGCACGGCCTATAACTCCATGATCGCCGGGGAATATGCGGGCACCTTTAGCAACAGCGGCGACCTGGTCACACTCGTCACCGTGGGTGCCTCCGCCGCGACGATCGCGAGCTTTACCTACGGCATCAACGCCCCCTGGCCCGCCGCCGCCGGAGGTTACGGCCCGTCGCTCATGCTCATCGCACCCACCACCGCTCCAAATCCAAACGTCGCGACCAACTGGACGACCAGCGCCCAGCCCGGCGGGATGCCCGGAGGCACCCCGCGGACCCTCACCTATGCCGCATGGAGGCAGCTATGCTTTAACTCGACCGATGCCGCCAACGACGCCGTCTCCGGCCCGAACGCCGACCCCGATGGCGACGGCCTGACCAACCGCGCCGAATACGCCCTCGGCGGCTTCCCTCGTTTTCCCGACCGGGCGGCCCACCAACCAGCCACGGCTCTCGAAGTTTTCGGCGGCCATACCTATCTCACCCTGCAATACGCCGCCCAATCCGGTGCGAGCGATGTCACCCTCACGCCTGAGGTTTCCAGCGATTTGAGCATTTGGAACAGCGGCGTGGCGAACCTGACCAACCTAACCGGCCCAACGACCAGCCCGAACGGTTACGTGAACTGGAAGATACGCGATAACACCGCCACCGATCAGGGCGCGAAGCGCTTCATCCACCTGAAGATTACTTCGCCGTGATCTCCGTCCGGGCTGACGGAAAGACATGCCCGAAAGCCATTCCGAGTGCCGCTTGAACGCCATGGCAGGGAAAATGAAAGCCGACCTTGTCAGATACTCGAAAGTCTGCGGACGGACGGGAGTGATCCCGGTAAGGGTAAGATAGCTTCCTTTATACCGCCTCCGCGAGACGCGGCCAAACAAGCAAAGTGCCTGTTGCCGCTGGGCTCACCTGCCTAGTGAGCGCTCGTGGGAGGAGTGATAGTCCCGCCGCCCCCAGGACGGTTCGAATCGAGCCACCCGTGAAGGGTCTTGAGAACCCGATTCAAATCCTTGGTGGAAATATCCTCACTAAGCTTGCTGCGGTTGTGCTTCAGAGCACTGACGATCGCATCAACAAAGTCACTGCCCTCAGCCGGGTTGGCTTCGAGAACGTGCTTGATGATTTTGTAAATATCGTCCCAATCGCCGTCACCCGGATTCCTGTAGATTTTCTTGAGGGTGGCATCGTAAAGATCCGTGTTATAGGCTGCCTGCGAAGCTGATCCGACGGACAGCAGGAGGGCTAGGGCGATGATTGCACGAATGGGGAACTGGAGCATTTTGAACATAAGGATGGGCGCTGGAAAGTGACGGACTATCCACGTCCCCTCGCACTTTGCCAGTGCTTTTTTTGATGGGAATGTAAAAATTCACGGTGCGGAATCGGACGGAGCAGGCTCACGGAGCGCGCGGTGTTTTTCGTAAAACGTCCGCAGGACTTCGAGACCGGGATCGGCGGCGATGGCGGCTTGAAAAGAGGCTTCGGCTTCGTCGAAACGCTTGAGCCTGTCGAGGACCTGGCCGCGACGGACGAGGAGGTTTTCATCCTGGGGGAAAAGAGCCAGTCCCTGCTGAAAGGCGCGCTCCGCCTGCTGCCGGCCCGCCTGCCGTCCAGCGAAGGTGGGCTCGAGTTCCGCCTGGAGCCGGAGGGCTTCGCCGAGGCGGAAGCAGGTAAACGGATTCCAAGGATCGAGACGCAGCGCCCGCGTAGCACTGACGGCGGCTTCGGGATACTCCCCGTCGCGCAGAAGGGTCCGGGCGCGCTCCGAGAAGAACTCACCTGGCCCGGCGAGAAGCGCGAGGACCAGCACCGCGCCACCCAGCGTGACGAGCGCAACGCGATGCACGGTTTTCGGGTCCGAAACCGGCGCGGCTGTGCCGCCACTTTCCACGACCGCACCGGGCCGCGCGAGGATCCCGAAGACAAAGGCCATGACGAGGGCGTTGCCTGGAATGTGCAGGTTGAAATCGAGAAACGAGTGCGCGGCCAGCGCGGCAACCGCGGCGAGCGCGCCGATGAGCAGCGCGAGGTCATCATGGCCCGCCTCGTCCGTGGCGCTCAACGCGCGGGCCATCCGCCCCAGCGCCCGCAGCGCCTGCGAGACATGCAGCGCGAGGAATACGGCCATGCACGCCGCGCCGATGAGCCCGTATTCGGCGAGCAGTTCGAGGTAGTCGCTGTGCGCGTGGATGGGGTCAGTCTGCAAATCCGGGCGGCGGAAAAAACGCCCGAGATAAAGGTGGGTGCCAGCTCCGGTGCCAAAGACCGGCGCGACGCGAAACTGGTCCAGCGCGGCCCCCCATGTCGAGAAACGGACGTCGCGACTGAGGATCGTCGCCAACCGCTCGCGCAGTTCGCTGTGCGTGGCGACGACGGCCACGCCGAGGCAAAGCAAAATCGCGACCGCACCGATGCCGAGTAACAGCGCGCGGCCAAAGCCGTGCGACTTTGCGAGGTAACTCGCGCGGAGGGTCAGCCCCATCCAGACGAGCAGGGAAAAGACCGCACACAGCACCCCGCCGCGACTTTGCGTCAACAGCAGACCAAGGTATGCGCAGGCCGTCGCGTATCCGGTGAAAACCTTGACCGATGGCTTCCGTCCGCTCCACCAGGCTATCGAAAGACCCACGACGCCGACGATTTCCAAAAAGCCCGCCATATGATTCGGACAGATGAACATGCCGCTCGCACGCGACCCGGTCGCCGGACGCAGAAAGCCGAAAAGCATGAAGTCTTCGCCATGCACCGCCTGCACGACACCGACCAGGCTGTGGATGCCCGCGAGAGCCAGGAGCACATAGACGACAAACAACCGCTGAGCGGCAGTCACGAGAAAGGACGCCGCGAGCAGATACAAGAGCAGGCAACCAAGCATCAGGAAGACGTCCGCGCGAGCCAGGTACGGCAGCGGCGAAAACGCGGCGCGCAACACCATGTAGGCGACAAGGATGCCGGTCGTGCGCAGACACCACGGGACCGGCGCTCCCAAGCCCGGTACCACCCAGGTGAGCAGCGCGGCGACGGCGAGGAGCGCGTAAACCGCCAGGCTGAATGCGGGACGGGTGCCGCCGGTCAGGCCATGACACACGCAGAGACCGGTGACAATCAGCATGATCGGGAAGGTGTGGAAAACAACTTTCATGGAAACATCCGCGACCATACGTCCGCCAGTGGCCGCGAGTCCGTAGTTTTTTCAACATCAGCAGCCAGATTTCACAAACCGTCGTTTGACAGACGCCCAATCATCACCCATATCAACGCAGCTTTAAGCAACCCCTCCTCTACGCATGACTCGTTCGACGAACCACACACCCTCCGTTTTCACCCTCACGGCTCTGGCGTCCAGTGCATTGACACTCGGCGGTCTGCTCTGCACCCAGGCAATCGCCTCATCCGAACCCGGCGACGGCGCGCTCAGCCCCTGGCCTGCCGCGACTGAAACCCATTCTGCCGCCGAATTCCTGGCCACCGCCCTCCCTGTCGCCACCAACAAAAGCGACACCGGCAACGAAGCCCCCGGTTACTTTCGCGTTCCCGCTCCCACAGCCCATGAACCGGGAACTATCCTCTACGTCGGCCTCCGTGCGGAAAGCGCACCCAACGGCGGAACTTACCACGCCCCGCTTTTCTCCGGCAGCGTGGAGAGCTTTGACCTAGGCATCAGCGGAGCCCAGCCGGCCCTGCAGACCGTCGGCGACATTGGCGAGATTTATCGTGAGGACGCGCCCCCTACTCCGATGGCTTACATCGTCTATCGGCTCGACTTCAGCACGCATGGCAACGAAAGCGTGGCTCTTTTCGCTACTCCCTCCGTAACGATCGAACCCTTCACCACCAGTTCGCCGGATGAACTCGACGCCAATTTTGCTTGGGAGGCGATTCGCTTTAGCGATTTCGAGATTCTGGAAGACCACGAGATGGACTGGGAAAAAAATCGCCTCGCGCGCAGCGGCAGCCGGGCGGCCCAAGCTGCGGCTGCTCCGGAACCTGCCTCCGCCGGTCTTATCGCCTTGGGCGTGCTCGGTCTCGGCCTCTGGCGTCGGCAGCGGGCCCGCTAACCACTAAGACCCTGCCGGGTTTTAAGAACCGGCTGAGTGATCGGGCGGCACACGCGCATCATTCGAGCCGAAGAGCAGAATGCCGGACTTTTTCATGGCATATCTCCTTTGACAAGCAGGTGAATCAAATGCCTGCTTTGGTGCCTCACAGACGATTCAATCCGGCCAGCAGCATCAGCGCGCATCCTGCTGCAAGTCATTTTCACCCGCGGCGGCGGCGGTTCAGCATGCCCAACGCACCGACCATCAGCAGCGCGACCGAACCGGGCTCTGGCACGATGGCGGCGCTGAAACTGGGATCGGGAGCGAAAGCAGCAAAGGGCAGTCCATCGCCAAATACCACCTCACCCCCATCGGCGATAGTCAGTGAGTTGAGGGTCATGGATTGAGTGAATGTCTGCGAGCCCGTGCCGACTTTGCTGATCGAAATCGGGCCGGTAATCGCGCCGCTGAAAACGCCGGAACCGTTATCGTTGCCAATTACGAGTTGAACCTGCGCCGTGCCGGTGACGTTCACGTTCACATTGCCGGAGCCTGTGAGTTTGCCGATCGTCGGGGTGATCGTGGTCGCGTTTACCAGATTAGTCAGCGTCAGCGTGGCACCGGCACCGAGGTTGACTGGCGCAGTGCTGACGGTGTTGCCGAGGCCGAGGACGCCACTGGTCACATTCAAGCTGCCACCGCCGGTCACAATGGCGTTGATTTGCAGACCCACCTGGCCGGGTGCGCCAGGAACCGCGCCGATGGCGACCGTATGCGCTCCCGCGGGCAGCGTGACGTTGCCGCTGATTACAGGAATGGCCGTGGCTTCGAGATCGGTCGCGGTGATACCGCCATTGAGCGTCAGCGCGCCGGCACCGGTTTGGACGACCGGGCCGATGCCGCCCGCACCGCCGCCATCGGAGGCCAGGGTGAGGTTGTTGATCGTGTTGTTAAAAGCGCCCAGGCTCAGCGCGCCGCCGCCGTTGACCGTGACGTTCGCCGTGGTGGCGATTTGGTTGCTCGCGAGCAAAGTCACGGTCTGGTTTGCGGTGGTCTGTGAATCGCTGCCGTTGGTCGTGCCGCCATTGATGACGAGGTTGCCGGGGATGGCGAGGCCCGCGCTTTGCAGGTTGACCTTGACGCCGTTGACGTAAGTCGGGCCGGTGTAGGTATTGCTGCCGTTGAGCACGATGGTGCTGGCCTGGCTCAAGCCGTCGAGCACCACGGCCACCTGCGCGCCGTTCGGGTTGTTGATGATCTGCGAATTGATCGTGAGCACGTTCCCGCCGCTGTGGATGAACAGCTCGGAGGTCCCGTTGATCGCGCCGCCGCCGGCCGTCAGTCGCCCGGCGTTAGCCACATCGCCGATCAAGCGCGGGATATTGCTGCCGGTGCTGAGCAGCCCGCCGGTTTGCAGGTTCAGCACATCGGTCGGCGCGGCGAAGGCCAGCGTGGTTTGGGTGATGCTGCCGAGGCCCCCGATGCGCAGTGAATTGGCCGAGGTATTGCCCGCGGCCAGCGTCGTGGTGGAAGCGCCGGCACCGTTCGGTTCGACGTTGACATTGTTGCCCGCGCCGAAGGTGCCCGTGTAGCTCGCCGGACGGAAGCCGGTGACGGGATCGTAGCTCGCGAAATCGAAGCTCGCATTGCCGCTGGCGGAGTTGGCGCTGTTGTAACCCTGTGTGGTGGCCCAGCCGCCGACGAGGCCGCCGACCAGCACCGGCGTGCCGGTGCCGAGCAGCACGCGCGGGTTGTCGCCGAGCTGCACGTTGTTGTTCGCGGTCGCGGTGAAATTGATCGTCGCTCCCTGGCTGCGCGCGACGAGACTGGCGATGTTGATCGTCGAGGTGCCAGTCGCCCCGGTGCCGCCGCCGCCGACATTTTGCACGAGCAGCGATGCGCCCGAGCTAAGGGTCAGCGCGCCGAGATTGAGCACGTCCTGCGTCCCCCCCGAGCGGCTCACGAAGTTGATCGCGCCGCCATCGAGAGTCACGGCCGCGGCCGCGTTGAGGCGCGTGGCCACCTGCAATCCTGTGTCATCGAGTTTCAGCACCGCCCGGCGTATGGCGAGCGAGCTGGTGCTGGCAAACGCGCCGCCGTCCTGCAGCACGACAACTCCACCAGCGAGGATGGTCGATCCTAGGTAGGTGCTTGGCGAGGTGAAGGTCAGCGTTCCGATGCCGTCGCGCTGGATGTTCAGGTTTCCGTCGAAGATGGTCGGAATGGTGTTTGCCGTGCCAACGCGGCTGAAGCGGAAGTTTGCGAAAGTGCCCGACGTATTGGTGATCGTCCCGGAGGTGCCGGAGAAGTTGCTCCCCACGCCAGCATTGGTCGAGAGCCCGCCGACCCGCTGGTCATTGCCAAACAAATTGAGCGTGGCTCCGGCATCGACGAACAGAATGTTGGTGGTAGTCGTCACAGTCGCCGTCGCGCCGGCCGCTGCCGGCGTGCTCACCGGCATGAAAATCCTGTTCGCCCCGCCCGACAGTTTGGTCTCTCCGCCATTCAGCCGCAGCGCTCCCGTGAAGGTATTCTGCGCGGTCAGCACCAGCATGCCGTCGCCCGCTTTCGTCAGACCACCCGTAGTGACGATCGGCGTGCCGATTGTCAAAATGGTGCCGCTGCCCGCAGTGTGAATGATGATCTCGCGGGTTCCAGAGTTCGCAGTGAGCGTGCCAGCACCGCTGATACCTGCCGTCGCGGTGGCGAGCAGGCCACCGCTGTCGAGCAGGATGCTATTACCACCGCCGATGGTCAGGCCGCTGCCCGTCTTGAGGGTCAGCGAGTTGACCGTGGTGCTGCCCGCAGCCGCAGTGAGCGCAGAAGACGCGACGATGTTGTTATTCGCAATGAGCGTCGTGCTGAAGTCTCCGGCTTGCAAAACCTGCAGCCCATTCGTCGCGCTATACGTCGCGAAGCTCGTCCCCGAGCCGCCGGTCGCCGTGTCCACCAGAGCCCACGGGAGGATGCCGCGGTTCGGGGCACCGGCCAGACCGGCCTGGCCGACCGTCGCAGGCGCAGCCGTGAAAGTGATGTTGGCTGTATTTGCGGTGTTGCTCGCCGAGGTGGCCGTGCCGAGGCCGAGGCCGCGGAAGAGCGCGGTTCCTTTGGTCGTTAGATTACCCGTGCGCGCGCCGCTCGCCGCGCTCAGGCGCACGTTTTTTCCGGCCCCAGGCGTGAGCGTGATCACCGAGTGAGCCGTGTCGATCTGCAGCGCGCCGGTGCCAATGTCTTCCACGGTGTTCGCACCGGCGTTGCCATTGACGTTGAAATTGCTTCCGAACAAAACCAGCTTCTTGCTGCCGAGGCGGCTGCTCGCGGCGTTGTTCGTGCCCGTGTCGTCGAGCGTCAGCGTGGCAGTCGGGTTGACGTTCATGCTGGACTCGGTGGTCGCGGTGCCTGCTCCGCTGAGGATCAAAGTGCCGAGCTGCACCGTGCCCACGCCGGTGTAGGAATTCGCCGCCGTCAGCGTGACCGTGTTGCCGCCGACTTTGTTGAAAATCGCCCCGCTGACAATACCGCCGAGCGTGATATTTCCGCCGCCCGTGAGACTGCTGCTGCCGATGCTGAACGAGAGGCCCAGCGGGACCAGCGCGACTGTCGCCGAAACCGTGGCCGGTGTGGCGCTGGTATTGATGAGTGCGCCGAGGGAGTTGGCCGAGCCGATGTTCGCGAGCCCCACGCCGCTAAGCACGAGCGGCTCGCTGGTCGTCTGGCCGTTCAGGTCGAGCACCGCGCCGCTGCTCACCGTAGTGACGGCGGTGGTCGCGCCGAGCGCGCTGTTGTTGCCGAGTTTCACAATGCCTTGGGAAACAGTGAACGTGCCCGAGAAAGTATTCACACCGCTTAGCGTCAGCGTGTCCGCCCCGATTTTCGTGAGGTTGTTTCCCACCGCTCCCGAGATGATGCCGCTCAGCGACAGGTCGCCAAAGCCGCCAATCGTCGTCGCCGCGGCGAGGGTCACCGCACCGCTGGCGCTGGCCGCAGTGGAGCTGCTGTTGTAGAGCGCGGCGGCGGACGTGCCGGTGCCTGCGCCGCTGAGGTTCAGCGGCTCGGCTCCGAGCGCGACGCCATTGAGGTCGAGCGTCGCCCCGGAGTTCACGATCGTGTTGCCACCCGTGCCGCCGAGCGACGCGGGATTAGTCACCTGCACGCCGCCTGCGCTGATGGTCAGCACGCCGCCAAAGGTTTTTGCGCCCGTCAGGACGAGCGTGCCCGCGCCGGTTTTGGTGACGAGGAAATTGCCGCCGCCATCCGCGAGATCGCCCACGAGATTGAGCAGCGCGGAGGTCGGATTGAGCGTGGCCGCGCCGAGCAGGGTGGTGACACCCGTGACGGCGATCGCGCCGCTGCCGCCGGTGTTGCCCGCATTGAGCGTCGCGCCCGCGCCGAGCGTCAGCGCGGAGATGGAGGAATCGAGATCGCTGCCCACGCCGTCGAGGTTGATGTTTCCCGCCGCCGCGACCGAGACCGGCACGCCGGTGTTGCCGGCATTGGCGAGCACCGGTGCGTTGTAGAGCCGCGTCGGGTCGATGACCTGCATGTTTCCAGCCGTGTCCCCGCCCTGGTAGCGGACGCGGAAGCCGCCGCCACCGGTGCCCGAGGCTCCGCTGTTGAAGGCTTTCATCACGATCGTATGAAAGCCCGCGCCGAGGGTGATCGGCGCGGAGGTCGCCGAGTCCGTGAGAATCTGGGTGCCGCCCGCGGGGTTCACGCTGAGCACGGACACACCGTCGATGAGGAGCTGCGAAGCATCCTGCACCGCGGTCTGGAAGGTGTAGGCTCCGCCCGCGGTGACGTTCAGCAGGCCGGAATAAACCGCGAGCAGATTCGTGGCGCTCGCCGGGGTGAGGATGGCGGGACGGTTGAAAAAGGTGCCGTCGGCGAGCAGGGCGACGCTCGTGGAGGCCGTCGGAATAGCCGAGTAGTTGCCGGTCGCGATGGTCGTGGCCCCGTTGTAAAATTTCGCCGATAGCGAACCCACCGACGCACCCACGCCGGTGAGCAACGAAATGACCGGCGCGATCTGCAGCGTGGTGCCATTGGCCAGCGAGACCGGGCCGGTGCCGGCGGGTTTGAAGGCCGTGCCGATGGTCGGCACGAGGCGCAGTGGGCCGGAGCCGAGCGGGACGACGGTGCCGCCCGAGTAACTGCCATTGCCCGTCAGAATGAGCACGCCGGGGCTGGTCGCCGATTTCGTGATCGAATGCGCGCCACCGGTTTCGCCGACGTTGTTCAGCGTGAGCGAGGCTCCGGTCGTGGTGAGGTTGACCACGGCGTCGCCGCTCAGCGTGGCGCTGCTGAAGCGCACGCTGTAGCTGTTGCCACCGGTGATATTGAGGGTCTGCGCGCCGATGGCGAGATTGCCCATCGAGATGGTGTTGCCGGTGTTCGCCCCGTTGTTGTTCACGTCGATGAGGCCGCTGGTCTGGGAGGCGTCGATGAGCAGGTTGTTGCCGTAGGTGATCGTGCCGTTGCTGCCGGTGCCGTTGTTTTTCAGTTCGAGCGAGCCCCCTTTGAGCGTCACGAGCCCCGTTCCGAAGACGCTGGACGCGGCCCCGCTGGCTCCGATGCCGCGGACCACGCCGGCATTGATGACCGTGCCGCCCGCGTAGGTGCTGGCTCCGTTGAGAATGAGCGTCTGCGCCCCGAGCTTGTTGATCCCGCCATTGACGATGGCCGTTTCAATCGTGGCGTCGGAACCGGGAAGGTTGGCTCCGGTATTCGTGGTCGCGACCGTGATGCTGCGCAGAACTCCGCCGAGGTTGAGCGTGCCGTTGCTCGCCGCCACGGTGTAGGTGCCGGTGCCTGTGATCATCGCTTCGCGTCCGGTGTTGCCGGTCGCGGCGCGGTTGTTGTTCAGGACGATGTCGCCGTTCGTAACCAAGGTGCCCGCCGCGCCCGTGGTGACGCCGGTGACGCTCCCCGCGGTGCCCGTCACGGTCAGGCCACCGAGAGTTTCCGTGAAACCGTTGAGATCGAAAACCGCCGTGTTGCTGCCGACGGAACTGATGGCGAGCGCCGCGGCGTTGGGCATCTGCTCATTGGTCAGCAGGCGCACGACCACCGGCCCCAGGGTCGGGTTGATGACGAGTCCGCCCGGCCCGACGCTGACGTTCGGGACGGGTGAGTTGAGCTGCAGCACGCCGTTGATGACCGTGGTCGCGCCGGTGAAGCTGTTCGTGCCGCTCAACGTGAGCGTGCGCGGGCCGG
>JANXSB010000615.1 GCA_025352865.1 Chthoniobacter sp.
GCGCGGGCGCGGCGGTGGCAAAATTGAACGGCTTCAGCCAGACCGTGCCCAGCCTCTCCGGTGGCCAGGATGCCACCGCGCGCGTGGTGAACGGCAGCGCCGCGCCCGCCACGCTCACCGTGAATCTCACCGCCGGCACCAGCACATTTGGCGGCACGCTCGGCGGCCCGGGCGCGAATGAAAACAACCTCGGCCTCGTGAAGCAGGGCGCGGGCACGCTCGCCCTCACCGGCGTGAGCACCCACACCGGCGGCACCACCATCGCCGCCGGCACGCTGCGCCTCGGCGGCGCGCTGACCCTGCCCGTGGCCGCCGCCGTGTGGCTCGACGCCACGGACGGCGCGACGATCAACACAAGCGGCGGCGGCGTCACGAGCTGGACAAACAAGGGCACGCTCGGCGCGAGCGGCGATTTTGCCGCGCCTGGCGGCAGTGAGCCGGGGACGGCATTCGAGCCCTCGCTCGGCGGCAACCAAGTCATCCGCTTCACCGCCGCGGCCGGCGGCGGGGCACCCTACGACCGGCTCTCGAACGGCCTCGACTTCAGCAGCGGCGACGTGACTGTGGCCTACATCGGGCGGCTGACCGGCAGCTCGAACCAGCGGATGCTTTCCGCCACCGGCAACAACTGGCTGCTCGGCACCTGGGGGGTGGGCGGGGGCTCCGCGGAGAGCGCCTATTTCAATGCGGGATTCCTCTACGACAGCAACAGCGCCGACACGCTCCCCCGCTTCCATATGGGAGTCATCCCGCTCGGCGGCACCGCGTCCTACTACTCGAATGGCACCCTCAAAGGGCAGGGCGCGGGCCAGGGGCCCATCGGCCTCAACATCGGCGGCGGCTACCTCGGCGGGCCCACGGAAAACTCCTCCGGCGATGTCGGCGAACTCCTCGTCTTTACCAGCGTCCTCAGCGCCAGCGACCGCGGCGCGCTCGAGAGCTACATCGCGCGGAAATGGCTCGGCCTGGGCGCGAGCAACATCCTCCCCACCACCGGAGCCGTCACCCTCACCGTCGCGGGCGCGGCGCTCGACGTGAACGGCGTGACCCAAACCATCGGCGCGCTCAGCGGCGTCGCCGGCACCAGCATCGAGCTCAATGGCGGCAGCCTCACCGCGGGCGGCGCCACGAACACGACCTACGCCGGGGCCATCAGCGACACCCTCGCCGCCGGCGTCTTCACCAAAGCCGGCAGCGGCGCGCTCACCCTCACCGGCGCGCTCACCATGACCACGCTCACCGCCGCCAACGGCACCCTCAACATCTACAGCCCCGTCGGCACCGGCTCCTCCACGATCAACGCCAACGCGACAACAAACATCTACGCCAGCCAAACGCTCGACGCCCTCAACATCGCCGACGGCGTGGAGGTCACCTTCGGCGACGGCCTGCCCTTCGCCGACAGACCGGGGAAAGCGCCCGCGTTTGGCGGCGCAGCCGTGGTGCCCGAGCCCGGCAGCCTCGCGAGCCTCGCCCTCGGCCTCAGCATGCTCCTCGCCCGCCGACGCCGCCCTTGCCCCTCCAGCGACCGGGATTAGTCCACATAGACAAATTCGTTCGCGTTCAAAAGCATCCGGCAGAGTTGCGTGAGGCCGCTCGATTTCACGAGCGCGGCGGCGGTGTCCACTTCGGCGGCGCTTGGTTTTCTGCCGAAGACGAGGGCGAAGGCACGCTCAATCGGCGCGGGATCGGACTGCGCACGCTCCGCGAAATAGCCCGCTTGTTTTTGCATGAAGTCGTTGTTGAGCAGCGCCAGCGATTGCAGCGCGGTGGTGGTGACGTTGCGCGCGGGGGTGAGGTTTGCGGGGTTTGGGCAGTCGAGGGTGGTGAGAAATTGCGGCGTGGTGGTTCGCACTGCGAAGCGATAGACGCTGCGCCGCCACAGCTCCGGTTGGTCGGGCGTGATGTATTTATAAACCGGCGCGTAGGCTTCCTCGTAGTCGAAGTCGCGGTAGCCGGGGCCGAACATTCCGGGGTTCAATTTCCCGCTCACCGCGAGCACCGCATCGCGCAGAGATTCGGCGTCGAGACGGCGCGGGTTCATGCGCCAGAGCAGGCGGTTGGATGAATCGATTTCAGATTTGCTCGCGGCTTCCGCCGCGCCCCTTCGGGCTGCCTCCGGCAGGCTGTCTCGCTCCGCTCGGCTCGGGTTTCGGATTTCGGATTTCTGGCGATACGTCGCGCTGGTGCAGATGAGCCGGTGCATCGCCTTCAGCGACCAACCGCGCGCGGCGAATTCCTCCGCGAGCCAGTCGAGCAGCTCGGGGTGCGTGGGCCGCCCGCCGCCGAGGCCGAAGTCGCTCGGCGTGTCCACGAGGCCGGTGCCGAAGTGGTGATGCCAAAGGCGGTTCACGAGCACGCGGCGCGTGAGCGGATTCGCGGGCGAGGTGATCCACTGCGCGAGGGCACTGCGGCGCTGCGCGTCGGTGAGTTCGCTGCCAAACGGCGCGCTCAATCCGGCCACGCACGCGAGCGCGCCGGGCGCGACTTCCTCGCGCGCGTCTTCGGGGTTGCCGCGATGCTGCACGCGTACGACGGGCGGCGGCTCGGTCGTGATGCCATAAACTTTCGCTGGCTCGGGCTGTGACTTGAGCTGTCTTTCCAGCTCCGCGAGTTGCGCGCGCAGTTTTTCCAGCGCGGATTTTTCCTCCGCCGTGAGCGCGGCGGGCGAGGCTGCGGAGATGCGCGGGTCGCCGTAGAAAATCTGGTCGAAGCCGATGTTTCCGTCCGCGCCGTCGGTGCTCATCAGCGTGAGAAAACGCGCGGTTTCCGGCAGCAGGAGCTGCACGAGCAGCGGGCCGGTTTTCGGCCCGATGCGCTCGGCGACGAAGGCTGGTTCAGCATCCACGAACACGCGCACGTCCGCGTTCGTCTCCGCTTCCGGTCGCCCGCCGTAGCCGACGCTCGCGCGGAAACGGAGCGCGCCCGTTTTCAGCGCGGCGCGCATCGGCGCGAGGTCGAAGGTGATCGCGGCATTCGCGTGCAGGCCGAGCAGCGTGTGGCCGTCCGCGGCGAAATCCAGGTCGCCGATTTTCGTCGTGCCCTGCGGATTGATCGGGCCGTTGCGGATCGCGTCCCACGCCTCGCCGCTCGTCTTCGGCACGCCGCGCACTTTCAGCCCGGTCGTGCTGACCGGCACTTCCGCGCCGCCGTCGCCATTCGGCGAAACCACGCCGTCCACGAAATCGCCCTCGACGGCGACGAAGACATTCGCTTTCGGCGTGAGCCGGGAGAGCGCACTGTCCTGCCGCTGGCCGGTCTCGACGTTCAGGCCCGCACCCTTTTTTCCCGAACCGTTCCCGTCGCCTCCGCCGACGATGTCCGCGAGATCGAGCCCGCGATTTTCCAGCCGCGCGAGCTGCGCTTTCGTCGCAACGATCTCACGCTGGAGCCGCGCTTTTTCCTCCGCGAGCCGGTGCGACTCGCCCGCATCCACATCGCGCTCACCGCGCTTCACGCCTGCGAAAACTGCGGTAAGCGCGTAATATTCGCGCTGGGAAATCGGGTCGAGTTTGTGGTCGTGGCAGCGCGCGCAATTCACCGTCACGCCGCACGCCGCGGTCATCACCTGCGTCACCATGTCGTCGAGGTCGTCCGCCCGCGCGAGGCGCTTGAGCACAGGGCTGGGCGTCTCCGCCTGCCCGACAAAATCCCACGGCCCGGCGGCGAGAAAGCCGGTCGCGATCACGGACGCCGGGTCGTCGGGGTGCAGCGCGTCGCCCGCGATTTGCGCGCGCAAAAACTCATCGTAAGGCATGTCCGCGTTCAGCGCGCGGATGACCCAATCGCGGTAGCGCCAGGCGTTGTCGCGGCGCTGATCGCGCTCGAAGCCGTGCGTGTCCGCGTAATGCGCGATGTCGAGCCAATGCCGCGCCCAGCGTTCGCCGTAGTGGGGCGACGCGAGGAGTTTTTCCACGAGGCGCTCATAGGCCTCATGGGACTCATTCGACCTATGCGACTCATCCACGAAGGCCTCTGCTTCCTCCGGCGTCGGGGGCAGCCCGAGGAGATCGAAATACAGCCGCCGGCAAAGCGTGCGCGCATCGTCCTCGGGGCTGCGTGCCAGCCCTTTCTCCGCGAGCTTCGCGTCCACGAAAGCGTCAATCGGATTTTCGTTTTCCGCTTTCCGTTTTGCGCTTTCCGGCACCCGCGGGCGCTGCACCGGCTGCCACGCCCAATGATCCAGCCGCCCGTCCCGATCCGCGCCGGTCTCCGGCCACAGCGCGCCCGCGTCAATCCATTCGCGCAGCGCGGCGATCTGCGGCGCGGTCAGCCGCTCGCCTTTTGACGGCATCACTTCATCCGGATCCGTGCTCGTCACGCGTGCAATGATTTTGCTCTCAGCGCTTTTTCCCGGAACGATCACCGCACCATCCTCGCCGCCCTTGAACGCAAAAGCGCGCGAGTCGAGCCGCAGCGAGGCCTTTTGCTTTTTCGGGCCATGGCACTCCACGCACCGCTCACGCAAAACGGGCCGGATGTCCTTCTCAAAATCCACCGCTGCGCCCGCCGTCCCTGCGACCACCGCGAGCGCGGCGGCGAGTGTGGGAAAAAGTCGGCGGTGCGGTTTCATGCCGCGTCAACTTTTGAGCGCCGCACCGTAGTCGTCGAGCACCGGCTGCGGGTCGCCGTGCCGCAGCGCAGCCAGGATCGTGTGCTCGACGATGAGGGTCTGCTCGCTCGATGAAAGCGCGTGGCACTTCGAGCAGTGGCACCGGTCCACGCCGGGCACGTCGCTTTCATGCGAGCAACTCATGAAGCACCTCACCATGCACATCCGTGAGGCGGCGCTGGATTCCGTTTTGGTAAAATGAAAGCCGCTCGTGATCGAGGCCGAGCAGGTGGAGCGCAGTGGCGTGGAGGTCGTAGCAGTAAGTCGGATGCACCTCGGCTTTCCATCCCCGCTCGTCGCTCGCGCCGTACGCGACGCCGCCCTTGATGCCTCCGCCCGCGAGCCATGCGGTGAACGCGCCGGGGTTGTGATCGCGGCCCTTGTTGCCGCCTTGCATGAACGGCTGCCGGCCAAACTCCGTGGTGCAAATGACTAGCGTGCTGTCGAGCAGGCCGCGCGCGCGGAGATCCGTGAGCAGCGCGCTCGCGCCGGTGTCGAGCACGCGGCCCCAGTAGCCGTGGTCGCGCACGATGTCCTCGTGGCTGTCCCAGTTCGGGCGGATTTTTTTTGCCGACGTATTTTCCGCTCCGCAAAAAATCTGCACGAAGCGCACGCCGCGCTCGACGAGCCGCCGGGCGAGCAGGCACTGGCGTCCGAGCGTGCCCGCGTCCGCATCGGCGAGCGCGTAGAGCGCGCGCGTGGCGTCGCTTTCCCCCGCGAGGTCCACCGCCTCGGGCGCGCTGAGCTGGAGCCGCGCGGCGAGTTCGTACGACGCGATGCGCGCATCGAGCAGCGAGTCCGCGCGTGCCGCGGCGTGGGCGGCGTTGAGCTTTTGCAAAAAATCGCGCCCCTCGCGCTCGGCCTGCGCCGTGACGGGCTGCGCGGGGAAAAGATCGGCGAAGGGCGCTTTGCCTGCCGCGGTTTCCAGCACGGTGCCCTGATGCACTGCGGGCAGAAAACCCGCGCCCCAATTTCCCACGCCGCCCGGCGGCAGCCCGCGCGGATCGGGCAGCACCACGAATGCGGGCAAGTTTTCGCCCACGCTGCCGAGGCCATAAGTCACCCACGCGCCCATCGCGGGGAAGCCGGGCCGGATGAAGCCGCTGTTCATCATAAACATCGCCGGCCCGTGCAGCGCCGATTTGCTCTGCATCGAGTGAATGAACGCCATCTCGTCCACATGCTGCGCGAGGCTGGGGAAAAGATCGCTGATCCAGCGCCCGCACTGCCCGTGCTGGCGGAACGGCCAGAAGCTCTTCGCGTAATTCCCCGCCACGCCCGCAAACGTCTGCTTCCCCAGCTCCGCGTCGAACGGCTGCCCGTGCATCCGCTCCAGCCCCGGCTTGTAGTCCCAAGTATCGACGTGGCTCAGCCCGCCCGGACAAAAAATCTGAATCACCGCCTTCGCCTTCGGCGCAAAGTGCGGCGACTTCGGCGCGAGCGGATTCGTGGAAACAGCATCCGCCGCGAGCAGCCCATCGCGCGAAAGTATGGACGCCAGCGCCACTCCACCCAGCCCGCCGCCGAGCTGCCACAGGAAATCGCGGCGCGATGTCTGGTCAATCCACATAGACAAATTCGTTCGCGTTCAAAAGCATCCGGCAGAGTTGCGTGAGGCCGCTCGATTTCACAAGCGCGGCGGCGTCCATTTCGGCGGCGCTTGGTTTTCGGCCAAGCCGCGCCACCGCCTGCGCCTCCGCATCGAAATCCGGCCGATGCTCCGGCTCCAGCGTCGTCACCGTCCCCGCGAAACCGCCATACCCCGTGATGCCCGTGCCGGTGAAACCGAAATTGAAATTCGCGTAGTAAGTGCTCTCCCTCCAGCACGGCCAGCGCACATCCACCATCATAATGTCCGCGCCGGGCGCGACGTTCTCGCCATACCAAGTCGCGTGGACTGCGGGACATTGCGCGAGGAGAAAGAGGGCGACGAATGGAGCGAGCAGTTTTGGGAAAAGAGCGAGCTGCTTGCGGCGATGAAAATTGACCATGTGCATGAATGACCGGGATACCCTTCATGGGTCAAAGGCGAAATCCGCGAAGATTCACGGGCAGTGAACTGCCAGCCCGGAGGGCTGATGGAAATTAGCCGCGGGTCGAGCGAGGAACGAGCGACCACCCCCGGAACCCGCCCGAAACAAACATGCACCCCGGAGGCGGTGCGGGACGAATGATTGAACTTGCGCCGTGTAAGCCGTGAACTGTTCCGGCTAATTGGAGTTATGAACGAGAATACGGAGCAGGAGATTCAGGAGAATACTTTGAGCGCGGCACAAGAAGCCATCCATCAACTCACAGAGCTTTTGAAGCAATGTCAGCCCGATGAGGTCATCAGCCGCGTGGCTCTCTACATCTGCACAGGATTGGCAGACCTACAGGAACCGGAGCAGCCAGACCGCAACGAGACCCATCTGGAGTATCTCATCAGCCTCGCCACTGCATTTCCGTATCCTTCGGAAGCACGACCACCCACGCCAAATGACATTCAATCCGCCATCAAACTGCTGACCAAAATCCATCAAGCGGTGTCGGCTTATCACCTCTTTTCGGACAAGGCGGCCAACATTACCAACAGCCGCAGCGTCGTCGTGTCGCGCGACTCGCCGCGCAGCATCGTCTTGCCCCAATTCTCGTGACCGCCGAATTTTTTCGGCCACGTCAGCGTGGCGCTGACGAGATACGTTCCCTTCGGAAAAAACAGCACGCGATGCTGCCCCACGTTTTCATTCAGCGCGCGCTGGAGCGCCTCCGTGTCATCGCTCACACCATCGCCCTTCGCGGAGTAGGGCGGCTGCGTCACAACCACGACATTCGGGTGCGGCGGATACGACTGCGTGGCGGCGGCGGCGATGGAGCAATGGATGAGCGCGAGTAAAATGAGTTTCATAGCGGGACTCGATTTGGAACGGCCTTACTTCGCCGTCGTCTTGCTCGTCTTCCAGCCGTCCACGGCCAGCTCGCCGTTCACGCCGCAGGCAAATTTCAGCGGCTGCTCCAGCCCGGCTTGCGCGCCGGTTGGCTTGTTCGCGTAGCGCGTGGTGTCGGACACGTTGGTGAGTTGGTTGTTCTCCACGACGGCGGTGCCGCTGGCGTCGTTACGGAAGAGCGGGCGGGCGGTGCCGATGCACTCGATGATGTTTCCGGTGAAGCGAAACGTCGTGAAATCGCTCTTCTCGTGGAAGCCGAACAGCCCCTCGGTACGCGGCGTTTTCGTGGTGCGGGCGATGATGTGATTGTTTCGCACTTCGAGCTGCGCGTAGGGCTCGTTCATCCACATCACGCCGCGTCCGGGATTGTTCACGAGGTTGTTGTGGAAAATAGCCGGGCCCTTCGCGGGCACATTGCCGAATGAGGAGATGAGATTCCCGCCGTCGCTCGCGGGGTCGAAGTCGAAAAGGTTGTGGTCTATCTCCACGCCATTGCGCACGAACTCGATGGAGTAGCCGTCGCGGAAATAATTGTGATGGATGTGAAACGTGCGCCCGCTTTTCGGCACCGGCCCGCCCGCATATTTTGGGATAGAGGCGGCGGAAAGCAGGATGTTGTGATCAATCTCTACATCCTCATCACCCTCGAACGGCAGTTCGATGGAGAAGCCGGCCTCGATGGTATTGTGATGAATGTGGACGCGTCGCGCCTCGCGTCCTTTGATGCCGTAGTAATGCTCGTTAGGCGCAGTCTTGGTGACGAGGAAACGGTTATTCCAGATTTCAGTGTCGCTCATCCAGATGCCGAAAATCCCGCCGCCCGTAATGCCGCCTTTCACGCCGGGCTTGCCATTGTCCCACCGCTGCCCGGCGTCCACGAACGTGCAGTCGTGAATCCTCGCACGCTTCATCGCGTAGGTGCGGATACCGCTATACATGAAGTCCGCGATGCGGAGGTCGTGAAAGTCCAGCCCCTCGTTGGCGAATCCAAAAATTGCGCCGTGCATATGGGGCCCGGTGAGCGTGAGGTGCGACATGGTGATGTTCTTCGCATCGTTCGCACAGTGGATGAGATAGCCCGTGCGGTCG
>JANXSB010000624.1 GCA_025352865.1 Chthoniobacter sp.
GCTGAATCTCGTCAGGGAAGGCATTCTTCACTTCATTGAAGCGCACCGTCGGCTCGCTGCCGGCCGTGGCTCCCGCCCAAAGATAGATGTGTTTCAGGCCGCCGTTCAAAGCCCTGGCTTTGCCGTCGTGCATGGATTGCACGCCCACGCCCTTGGCGTTCAGGATTTCGGCGCCATCCTGAAAGTAATTGCCGATGATGATGTCCACATGGCCGTCGCCATCCAGGTCGGCCTGCGTCGCGCCATTGGTGAACCAACGCTCTGCGCCTTCCGCAAGTTCCCTGGGAACATAGTCGGACTTGGCAAGTTGATGACTGCCTCCGGAGCTATCCGCCTTGCGGAGGAATAACACCGGGCTTCGTCCCCAGTAATAGACCATTAGGTCACGCAGGCCGTCCTCGTTGAAATCACCGGCCACGATGCCCATCGGGGCCATCGTCGCTGGGTCGAAAGGTAAAGGAGCCGGGTCGAGAGTAAACGGCGCATAGCGCTGAGGTGTACCGGGCACGCATTGGACCGTGACCAGATTGCTCCGCGGATCGGAAAGAATGAGGTCGTTGGGCAGGCCATCGCAATCCAGGTCCGCGAGAGTCACGGCCGCGCCGAGCGAGGAGATCCAGGCGTCGATCCGGGTCAGGCTGGGATGGACCGCGCGGATGTGCTTGTAAGTGGCGGGATCGCCCGCGTCCGTCAGGGGCATGGGCTCGAAGCGGAAACGCGAAGCCATGGTGGCGATTTCCGCCGGCGGCGGTCGCATAAAAGGCTGCTTCGTGATCGTGTAAAGCACGGCGACCAGGGCAATGGCGCACAGGCGCGTGGGGAGGAGACGGATGGGATGGAGGTTGGGAGTCATGTGACTAATATGGGTGAGAAGTGCTGCTGAATACGTTGTCGCCAGATTTCGTAAGAGGGTTGCGCCGCGTCGGACGGGAGGTCTTCAAGGCAGCGATCAGTGACCTCCGCTGCTTCTTCCACTGAGACTTCGCAGATCGCACGGCAGGCCGCGACGGTATAAGGCGAAACATTCCCGGCGCGGAGCCGCGTTTTCGCCGCAAACGCAGCCCCCTGCGCCAACTGCGGGCGGTGAGTCCCCGCGCTTTCGACCAAGGTCTCCAGGTCGGCATCGCTGGCCTCGCCGGCGTAGGTGGAGGCAAGGCCGACACCGCTCCACAAATCCGGTCGCCGCTCCGCCGGGAACTCTGTGATCGCCGCGGCGATGGCCCGCACATTTGCGCCACTCGCAAACCACATCGCGCGCCCGATCCCCTGATCGAAAGCGCGCTGCGCATATCCCTGCACCCGGCGCGGATGGGGCCGTCCGCCCAGCACGCGTTCGGGATGGAAAAAAGCCTCGTGAAATCCGTAGCCATCGAGGAGCAGCCAGCGCAGCAAGGGATCGAAATGCGCGAGGGTTTTCCCGACATCGCGCGGCACCCGCGCCAGCGCCCAGCCCGCGCCCACCTGGAGCATGTAAATGTGCTCGTCGGTTTCGACGAGAAACTGTTCTCAGCGCGCCCGTTTCCAAGGCATGAGCCAATCCCGCAGGACCACACCCATCGCCGCGCCTTCAAACCAGAAACCGAGCAACTCCCGCACGACTCCCACCGACTTTTCCCGCATGTCCGCCCCACCCAACCCCGCCTCAAATCCATCCATGAACATCACGACAATTGATTCGAGCCGTTTCCTCGCCTGTGGCGTGGGGGCGCTGCCGCCGATGGCTGGCCGAGCCACCCGCGCGCGCGCGCTCTGCCGCAGCTTTTGGCATAGGAATCGGACGATCATAATGTGGCGGTGAGCATCCGGGACGGCGCACCGACGAACCTTCGCCATGCGAAAATAGAATCGCAGAAGCGTGCAATTTTCTGCCACCGAGAGAGCCCAACGGGCTCGTCCCGGTCGCGGCTATGTGTGGGGGGGCGAAGCATCGAAAGCGACGTTCGGTTTCATAAGCACTCACCCCGCACGGCGCAACAGCTTTTCTCCGCGCGTGACGCGGAAGCGCTCAGCCCAGCATGCCTCCGACAAGCTGCGCGAGCGCGGGCACGTCCACGACGGGGATGCGCTTTTTCATAATGCTGGAGGCTGCGGTGCGGATGTCTGTTCGAGGGGCTTGATGGGGAAAATGACGGAGGCGCGCGCCCCGCCCTCGGGCCGATTTTCGAGTTCGAGCCGGCCGCCGTGCAGCTCGACGATTTTGCGGGAAACGGTGAGGCCGAGGCCGGTGCCCTTGCCGGTCGGTTTGGTGGTGAAAAACGGATCGAAAACCGCCGCGACTTTGTCCGGCGGAATGCCGTGCCCGTTGTCGCAAAATTCCGCGACGATCACCTGGTCGCCGGCCCGGAGACCCTCGCTGGTTCTTGATCCGTCGCGCCGCGAGCTTTCGGCGAGTTCGCGCACGCAGGTCGTGATCGAGAGCACGCCGCCATTGGGCATGGCGTGAATGGCATTGGTGCAGATGTTGATGAAGACCTGCTCGATTTTGTTCTCGTCGATCTCGACCAACGGCAGTTCTTCGCCGAGCGCGATCCTGATCTCGACGTGGCCGGCGAGCAGTTCGGCCTTCAGCAGCCTCACCAACTGCCGCAGGGTCGTATTGATATTCTGCGGGCGCAGGCAGAGGCCATGGGGCGCGGAAAAATCGAGCATGCCGCGGATGATTTTGTCGGCGCGAACGACCGCCTGCCGGATGTCGCCGAGGACGGTTTGCGAGACGATGTCGTCCGCCGGCACGGAGTCCTTGAGGAAATCCGCGGCGAGCATGATTTGCGCGAGTGGATTTTTGACCTCGTGCGCGACACCTGCGGCCAGGCGTCCGAGCGATTCCAGTTTCTCCGTCTGGATGAGGATGAGCTGCGTCTCCTTGAGCTCCTCGTGCGAGGCGCGCAGCTCGTCGAGGGCCTGGCGCAGAGCCCCGTTGCTCCGGTCGCGCTCGGCCTCGGCGCGCTTGCGGGCGGTGATGTCGCGGCTGACACCGATCACGCCGACAGCCTTTCCCACGGCGTCGTGCAGCGGCACTTTCGCTGTGCGCATCCATGATTCGTGCCCCTGCTCATCGACGGTCGATTCCTCGAGTTCGAGCAGCGTCTGCCCGGAGCGAATGAGCGCCTTGTCGTTCGCTTCAAACCGTGCGGCGATGTCGGGCGCAAAGAAATCGCGAACGGTTTTTCCGACGACATTTTCCATCCCCTTCACGCCGATGAAGCGGCGGTGCGAGGCATTGTCGATGATGTAGCGGCCTTCGATGTCCTTGACGTAAATGCGGTCGGGAATGGTCTCGATGACGGAGCGGAGAAGCTGGCGCTCCTCGGTGCGGCGTCTTTCGGAAGCCTCGCGGAAAATGACGTAGCTGATGGAGCGGCAGAGCGCGGCCGGCGTGCGGTCG
>JANXSB010000497.1 GCA_025352865.1 Chthoniobacter sp.
GCGGGCGTGCCCTGATGGTCGCCCCACCGCGCGCTCTCGCCCACGATGGCCTGATCCAGCGTCGCCTGAAACGCCGCCCAGCGCGCGCGGTCGTTCGCCGGAGTGAGCGGACCACCGTTGTAAAAAAGCGCATGCACGCGCTCGCGGAAGCGGTCCTTGAAGAGCGGCCCCTGGCGCAGTTTGTCGTAGAGAATCGCCGGGCAGTTCGGCGCGTTCACGGTCTCGAAAACGCCGGGGAAAATGACCGAGCCGGTCCGGTTCACGTCGTCATTGGAAATCTCCTGATCCCACGGGAAAAAATGGAACCCATCGCTCAGCGCCCCGCGCCGCCGCGCGCTCCACCAGTTGTGATTTGGCCAGTCCTCCGCGCCCCCGGCGATGTGCAGGATCATGTAATCAATGAAGCTCTGCATGTGCAGCAGCGGTTCGATGCCCGCGTTTATCGAGCCGTCAGCATTGCGGCCCTGCACCTGCCAGTAGCCCGCGTCCGTCGTCAGCGTGCTGGCATTGGCCAGCGCCATGAGCTGATTCCACGCGGTCATGTTCCCGCTGTTGAGTTCGGCGAAATCCTTGATGACATCGTACTCATCGCGATCGCCGCCGAGATAGCCCGAGGCGAAATCCTCGTCCGCGCGCTCGGTGATTTCATAGACGCCCCAGTAGAGCCCGTTGAGGAAAAGCTGCACGAACCGCGCGTGCCCGGCGGCATTGCCCGCATCGAGCATGGACTTCCGCAGATACGCGTCGCGGATGTAGGTGCCCTTTTCATTCACCCACCGCGGCGGGCCGTCCACCACCGGCCACGAATCCGTGGAGGCCGCGCGCAGATGCAGCCGGTTGAACTCCTGGAGCGGCGAATCCTCGAAGACCTTCACCTTCAGTTTCGACGTGCCGTATTCGCTCCGAAAATAAACGCGCATCGGATGCTTCGGCGTGAACCCGTGATCGCGGCTCGAATTGCCGTGCGGGCGCAGACCCGCATCGGCGTGCCAGGTGTTGCCGATGCCGTCGGGCTGAAAGTATTCGATGGAGACGCGCCGCTCGCTCGCGAGGCCGCGCTGCTGCGTGTTGTAGTAAATGCCGCCCGCGCCCCAGAAATCGTCGTATGCCCCGACGATGCTGAGCGTCGGCAGCGCCGCGAGCGCCTGCTCGAAACTGTGGCCCGCGATGGTCGTATTCACGACGTTTGGATCGACCGCGTAATCCCCCGCGACGCCGCCCGACCACGTCGCCGGATACCCCGCGGGCGCGGCGGGCTGGTTGCGCACCTGGTTCGTGAAAATGTAAGTCTGCGTGTCCACATCCGTCGGCCACAGGCCGGCCTTGAACGCGGCCACGCGCAGCATCGTGGTCGTGGAAATGGCGAGCGTGACATACGGCGCGGCGACCTGCGTGCCGTGGGTGGGCGTGGGCAGGCTGCCGTCGGTGGTGTAGGCCAGCATCGCGTCCGCCGTGGCGCAGGTGATGGTGGTGTTAAAGGGCGCGGTGAACCACCCGCGGTTCACCGAAAACTGCGTGTCCGCGACGAAGCCCTCGTAGCCGCCCGTGTTTTCCAGCGCGGGCGTCGGCACCATGTAGCGGTTCGGCGTTTCCACGATGTCGGTCGCGATCAGCTCCGGCGAGACGAGCAGTTCCGGGCTCCCGGACGCGCTGTTCAGCACATGGATGGCGAGCACGTTTGGACCCACGGTGAGCAGGTTTTTGAAAGCCGCGAGATCAATCGTTTCCGCGACTACCGCCGCGCTGAGCGCGCGGTCGCTGCTCGCCGCGGAGTTCCACTGCTGGTTCGCGGGCGCGTTGCGGCGCGCGACTTCCACGCCGTTGAGATACGCCACGAATCCATCCTCGTAGCGCACCCGCAGCGCGAACTGCTCGTAGTCCCCGCCGGGCCGCGTCGCGGTGAAAGGCACGCGCAGGTAGCCGCTGGCGTTCACGTTCAGCATCGAAGCGCTGACGTTCGTCTTCACGTAAGGCGTCACGCCCGCGAGCGCGAGCGGCGACGTGCCGGAGGCGAGCGCCTGCACCTGCGCCTGCGTGAGCGCCGTACTCCACACCGCGGCCTCGTCGATCTCGCCATTCAGATACTGGCTCGCGGCATCGTTGCTAAAGCCGATGTTCACGCGCGTTTGCCAGTTGAAATCCGACTGCGCCTTTACCCCCGCCGCCACGAGCACACCGTCCACATAGAGTTTCTGTCCGCCCTCCGAACCACCGAAGACATGCGCGACGTGGTGCCACTGACCGTTCGCGTAGGCCTTGCCGGTCGAGGCGATCACCTCGGTGTTCCAGACCCGCGAGCCGATGTTTCCGCCGGTCAGATAAATGTGCCGGTCGTGCCCGCCCGTGCCGAGATCCGAGTCCACCACGGCCCACAGGCCCGCGTTCGGATTCGTGGTGCGAAACCAAAACGCCGCCGTGTAGCTCGTCTCC
>JANXSB010000705.1 GCA_025352865.1 Chthoniobacter sp.
CGAGGTTGTCCCAGAGGTCGCCGAGGCGGCGGATGCCGGCGCTGAAGGAGCTGAGCCCCTCGATCTGCGCGATGATGATGGAAAGCGCGGCGAGGACCGAGGCGAAGGCTCCCTCGGCCTGGGTGACGACGCCGAATTCCACCTGCCCGCGCATGAACATGGGGCCGATGATGAGGCCGGGGATGATGAGGGCGAGGTAGTTGTAGCCATTGGCGAAGAAGCCGAGGTTCCGCGTCCAGCCGATGATCCAGAGCGAGTTTTCCAGCACTGCGCTGAGGCGCTCGATGAGGTCGCGGTGCTCGCGCTTTTCTCCGCGAAAAAAGGCGATGGATTCCGCGGCGTCGCGCACGCGGACGAGGCCGTAGCGGAAGGTGGCCTCCTTTTGGTACTGGTTGAAATAAAGGCCGACGAGCCGCCGCCCGAAGAGCATGGAGACGCCGGTGCCGACGACGGCGTAGATGAGGAGCACGCCGACGAGACGGCCCGAGACGGCCCACAGGACGCCGAGGAAACCGAAGAGCGTGACGACGGAGTTGACGATGACGAGGAAGAAATTCAGCACGCTGGTGGTGAAGAGTTTGGCGTCTTCGGCGATGCGCTGGTCGGGGTTGTCCACGCTCTCCGAGCTGCGGATGCGGTAGTAGGCGCGGTTGAAAAAATAGCGCTTGATGAGGATCTGCGTGAGCCAGCGCCGCCACGCGAGCGAGAGCCGCTCCTGCGAGTAGCGGTAGAGGACGCCGACGGGGACGGAGACGAGGCAGACGGCGACATATTTCCAAAGCCCGCGCACCCACGCCGCGTGATCGCGCTGCGCGAGCGCGGTGACGAAATCGCGCGTGGCGAAGCTGAGGAAAACCTGCAACACGCCGACGGCGCAGCAGAGCCCGAGCAGGGCGGCGAGCCACAGGCGGGCCTGCCGTTTGGCCCCGCCATTGAAGAAGGCTTTGGCGAGGACGAAGAATTTTTTGAGCAGTGCTAGGTGCGTCTTTTCGGGGGCAGGCATCGCGGGGAATTAGATGCGGGGATGTCGCGATGACCACGCAAATCGGCTCCGCGCCCTGCGCTTCGCGATTGCCCGCGCGCGGCTTTCCCACTACGCACTGCGCGCATGGCAAATGTCGTTTTTCTTTGGCACATGCATCAGCCCTACTACGTCGATCCCGTGACGCAGACGGCGATGATGCCGTGGGTACGTCTGCATGGCGTGAAGGGCTATCTCGACATGATCTCGGTGATCGAGGATTTCCCCGGCGTGCGCGTGAATTTCAATCTCACGCCGGTGCTGCTTTTGCAGATCAAGGAACTCATCGACGGGAAAATCCGCGACCTCTGGATGGACTGGGCGCGGCGTCCGGCGGCGGAGCTGGAGGAGCAGGAGAAATTCGCGATCCTGGAGAATTTTTTCAAAATCCACTGGGACAATCTGGTGAAGCCGTTCCCGCGCTATTGGGAGCTGCTGAACAAGCGCGGGCTGACTTTCTACCGCGACGATGTGCGGCGCGGGCTGCGGTATTTTTCGACGCAGGAGTTTCTGGATTTGCAGGTCTGGTTCAATCTCGCGTGGTGCGGCTACACCGCGGAGCGGCTCTATCCCGAACTCGCGGAGCTGAAGCGCAAGGGGCGCAATTTTACCGAGGCGGAAAAGCAGCGCGTGCTCGACATCCATCTCGAAATCCTGCGGCTGGTCATCGCGAAATACCGCGCCGCCGAGGAGCGCGGGCAGGTGGAGCTGACGACGACGCCGTTTTTTCATCCGATCCTGCCGCTGGTGTACGACTCGGCTTTTGCGGAGCGCAGTCTGCCGGGGCGGCAGTTTCCGAAACGCTTCCATTGGCCCGAGGATGCGGCGGTGCATCTTACGCTCGCGGTCGCGCAGCACACGGAGCTTTTCGGCAAAGCGCCGCGCGGGCTGTGGCCGAGCGAGGGTTCGATCGCGCCGGAGCTGATCCCGCTGATGCAGCGGAGCGGCATCGAGTATTTTTGCAGCGACGAGGAAAACCTTTTCAATTCGCTGAAGCGCGATCCCGCTTTCAAGGATGTGGCTGTCGATCATCTGGAGCTGTTCCAGGGCTGGCGCGTGGCTTACGACGGCGCGGCGGTGAACGCGGTCTTCCGCGAAAAGCCGCTGTCGGATTTCATCGGCTTCATGGCCGCGAAGAACAATCCGGCGGCGGGCGCGGAGCATCTGCTCACGCACCTTCGGCACATCGCCGGGCTCGTGCCCGCGGACACCGGCGTCATCCCGCTGATCCTCGACGGCGAGAATGCGTGGGAGACTTTCGCCGACGGCGGCGAGGGATTTTTGCGTGCGCTCTATGGCGGCATCGAGGCGGACAGCGAGCGGCTGCAGAGCTGTACGATTGAGGAGTATTTCCGGCAGCACCCGCCGCGGAAACAGCTCACCACCTTGCACACCGGCTCATGGATCAGCAGCAATTTCGACATCTGGATCGGCGATCCCGAGGAAAACCGTGCGTGGGATTTGCTCGGCGAAACGCGCGCGTTTTTGCAGCGGCAAATCGAGGCCGGGGCGCTCACGCCCGAGGCGCAGGCGGCGGCGCTGCGCGAAATCTACGCAGCGGAGGGCAGCGATTGGTTCTGGTGGTACGGGCCGGATTTCTCGACCGACAACGACTTGCTCTTCGACGAGCTCTTTCGCCGGCATTTGAAAAACGTCCATGCGCTCTGCGGCAGCGTGGCCCCGGCGGTGCTCGACGTGCCGATCGGCGGCGCGCGGGCGACGCCGCTCTACAGCGTGCCCGAGCGGCTGATCTCACCGTCGATGGGCGCGGGAACGGATTCGTTTTTCGACTGGATTGGCGCCGGCTGCTACGTGGCCGGCAGCGAACAGGGCGCGATGTACCGCGCGGAGCGGATCGTCGGCAAAATTCATTTCGGCAGCGATGAGCGGACGCTGTTCCTGCGCGTGGATTTGCGGAAATGGGAGCCGGTCGCGCTCACCGTGGAGTTTCATCAGCCGGCGGGCGTCGTCGTTCGCACCGGCGTGCTCGCGCGCGGCGGGGCGGGGGAATTCACGATTGAAAAAGCGGGCGGTGAAAAGCTCCCGCACACTTCGCTGGTGATCCGCGACGACATCGAATTCGCGCTCCCGCTCGCCGACCTCGGCCTCGCGGGAGAAGCGCCCGTGGCTTTCCAGGTGCGCGTCTTTCGCGACGGCATCGAGCGCGAATGCTACCCGGAAAATGCGCCCATCCAGTTCACACTCCTCGGCGCGGATTTCGCGCTGCGGAACTGGATCGTGTGAGGCGGCGAAGCCGGGTCGGGACGCCACTCCGTGCCGTCCGCCGGGCGAGCGCCAGCGAGGTGGCGGGCGCGTCGAGTGCAGGGCGCACGACCCACCCTCCGCCTCGCTGCGCTCGCCCCGGACGGCAGCGGAGTGCCGTCCCTACCTCGTCGGCACCGGGAGCAGCTTCAGCCCGTGCGGGACGAAGCGCTCGAAGTCCGCGATGTTGCGCGTGGCCACGGTCACGCCGAGCACCATCGCGGCGGCGGCGATCATGCAGTCCGCGTGCGAGCCGCGCTTGCGGCCCGTGTAGTGGAAAAGCCGCGAGGCCTGCTCCGCCTGCTGCCAGGTGAATTCGCTGATGCGATGCTCCAGCACGGCGGCGACTGCGTCCTTCTGCAGCTTGCTGTGCGGGCCGTTGCAAAACTCCGACCACGCAATCGCCGACGTGCCCAGCTCCTGCCCGTCGCGCAGCCACCGCCGGATGACCGCGATGTGCGGCGACCCGGCGGTGACCAGATCGATGAGCAGATTCGTATCGAGATGCAGCACGGTTCAGTGCTCCCACCAGTAGCGTTTGGCCTCGCGCTCAGCGCGGACTTCCTTGCGAAAAACCTCGGCTTCCTGCACGCGCAGGCCGCCGCCTTTCTGCAGCCAGTCGAGGGCTTCGATGGGTTTGGGTTGTTGTTCTTTGAGATCAGCGTCCTCCTTGGCTTTTTTGATGGCGCGGCGCATGACTTCGGCTTTGGAAACCTCCCATTTTTTAGCGAGAAAATTGATCGCGCTGAGGGTCATGGAATCGAGGGCCATGCTCGTGCGGGTGAGTGAATACGTCATGTGCTAATCAATAACCACACGAGTTACCGCGTCAACGCTTTTTTCCGCAAAATCACGGCTCAAATTTGTAGCCGAACTCCCGCACCGTCATGATGAAACGCGGAGCCGCCGGATCGGGCTCGATCTTGTTGCGGAGGGCGTTCACGAAGCGGTCGATGCTGCGGAGGGTGACGGTGCGGTCGTAGCCCCAGACGGTGGCCATGATGGTGTCGCGGCTGAGCGCGCGCCCGGCGTGGGCGGCGAAATGGGCGAGGAGGTCGAACTCCTTGGGCGAGAGCGGCACGTCGCGTCCGGCGCGGGTGAGGGTGCGGGCGGCGGTGTCGAGCCGGCAGTCGCCAAACTCGTGCAGGGTGGCGGCGCGCTGGCGGCGGCGGCGGAGAAAGGCTTCGGCGCGGGCGAGGAGTTCTTTGATGCTGAAAGGCTTGGTGATGTAGTCGTCGGCGCCGAGCTTGAGGCCGAGGACGATGTCGGATTCCTGGCCCTTGGCGGTGAGCATGAGGATGGGCATGTCGAGCTGCTCTTCGCGGAGGAAGCGGCAGATTTCGTAGCCGTTCACGCGGGGCAGCATGAGGTCGAGGATGATGAGGTCGGGCCGGATGGCGAGGGCGGCTTTGAGGCCGGCGTCGCCGTCGGTGGCGGTCTGGACGCGGTAGCCCTCGAATTCGAAATTGTCGCGCAGCCCGCGGAGCATGGCGGGGTCGTCTTCGATGATGAGGATGGTTTCGGTGGAGGCGGACATGCGCGGGGAAACTTATGCGTTCTTAAGCGGCAGCGTCACGATGAAGGAGCTGCCTTTGCCCGGCTCGCTTTCGACTTCGATGGTGCCGCTGTGGGCGGTGACGATTTCGCGGACGATGGCGAGGCCGAGGCCGCAGCCTTCGCGGGCGCGGGTGAGCTTTTGGTCGGCTTGAAAAAAGGGCTCGAAGATGTGGCTGCGCTCGGCGCGGGTGAGGCCGACGCCGTTGTCGGCGATGGTGAAAGTGACGGCGTTCGTGGTGGAGCGGGTGCGGAGGGTGATGCGCTTTTCGTCGCCGGTGTACTTGAGCGCGTTTTCGAGGAGGTTGGTGAGGACGGTGAGGAGGCCGTCGCGGTCGGCGGTGAGCTCGGGGAGCGGCTCGACGACATCGAGGGTGAAGTCGCAGCCGGGGGCGTGGAGTTTTGCGCGCAGCGCGGAGACGGCCTGGTCGATGACGGCGCGCGGGGCGGTGGGCGCGAAGGTGAAGGCGTGCTGGCCGCGGTCGAGGCGGGAGTGGGTGAGGAAGTTGTCGGTGAGGCGGCTGAGCCGGAGGTTTTCCGCGGCGATAAGGTCGAGGTATTCGCGGCGCTGCTCTTCGGTGCGGCAGCGGCCTTCGCGCATGGTGTCCACGAGCATGCGGATGCTGGCGAGAGGAGTGCGCAGCTCGTGCGCGACGGTGGCGATGGAGGTATTCTTCAGCTCATGCAGCCGGAGTTGGCGGCTGACGGTGAGGCCCGCCGCGGCGGCGATGGAGCAGATGGCGACGACGGTGATGAGTCCGGTCCACGCGTAGATTTTGAACTGCACGCGGACGGTTTCCTTGATCGCGGAATCATCCACGAGATAGAGCCGCGCCTGCCACGGGAGATCAAGATGCCGGAGCTGCGCCTGCGCCATGAGCCGGCCCGGCGGCACGCCCGGCCCGGCGACGATCCGGTTCTCCGCGTCAGCGATGGCGATTTCGATTTCGCGGTCGAAAAGTCCGCGGTAAAACTTGCGCGCGTCCTCGGGCTGCTGGCCGCCGGCCTTGCTGGCGAGATGCTTCGCGAGTGATGGGCCGGCGTTCACGAGCGTCTGCTGATAGGTGCTGGCCGCGCGCTCCAGCGCGGCATCGCGCTCGCCCTCCAGCGCATCGAGCATGAAGCGGAGCATGAGCACCATCGGGATGAAAGGCACGAGGACGAGCAGCAGGAGGAGCGCGCGGAGTTGCTTGGGTTTGATTTCGTGGACGGTCACGCGGCGGGGAGTGTGGCAGCTTTTGCGGCTTTCGGAAATGTGTCCACGAAAGACACGAAAGGACACGAAAGTTATTCCCGCCGTGCTGCGGATCCTTTCGTGTCCTTCGTGCTTTTCGTGGACGAAACTAATCACTTCGCCGGTTCCAGCAGCTTCGCCGTTTCGCCCATGTAATCGGCGACGGTGAGGGCGTTCTTCGTTTTGTCATCGAAGCGCGGGATGAAGCGCTGGCTGCCGGCACCGGCGAGCGGGGCGAGGTGGGCGCTCATGTCGGTGTTCACGACCACGGCCTTGGTGCCTTTCCAGGTGCCGCCGAGCGCGCCTTCCTGGTCGGTGTATTTGCCGGTGCCGTCGGTGTGGTCGGCGATGAGCGGCCAGTTGGAATTGGAGGTCGAGTTCAGGCCGTCGATGTAGGCCCAGTGGTTCTCGCCGGGCGCGAGGATGTGCGCGGCGTCGCTGATGTCGTTGTCGGCGCTCGGGCCCGCTTTCGAGCCGCCGACGGCGAAGACTTTCTCATTGTCCACATAGGTCGGCACGAGGCTGCGGAAGACATCGTTCGAGGTCTTGATCTCCTCGCCGTAGCTGTTCTTTTTCGTCGGG
>JANXSB010000515.1 GCA_025352865.1 Chthoniobacter sp.
ACCACTTCCAGTGTGGGAGGAATCTTACCTTCGTGGTCTTCAGCATACATCCGCAGCGCCGTTCCAACTGTTTTAGCGTTGGCGAAGGATAACGGATAGTGGCTGCGGACATACTTCGTGTGAAAGTGCCTGTGGACTTTCGGATAGGCAATCATCGCGAACGCCACAAATACCAGCGTGACGATGAGAAGTTTACCTACGCGGTTCATGAAACGTCACCCGCTCGAACAGCTCCCCCAGCGGCAGCTCAATCCCCAATTCCGGCAGCCGCACCACCGCATCCAGCCCGCTCACGCGCTCGCTTTTCCAACCCTCCGGCGTGCGCCGGTCCACCACCACCTCGGGCCGCGCCTGCTCGATGCGCACATAAGCCTGCAAGCTCGGAAGCTGGAGATACGGCACGCGCTTTTCCCGCTCATCCACGCGCCGCGTGTCCTCCGAGATGATCTCGAAAAACGCCGCCGGCCCACCAGGCCGAGGAGAAAGCCGGCGAGCGAGCAGAGAAAAAATGGAATCATGGGTAGGAGCGCGACGTGTCGGTGAGTATCTGGCGAGATATTCCTCGACCGTCATTTCCAGCGGTCGGTCGGCGAGAACATTCATGGCGCGAAAACTAACAGCCGCCCACCGCCGTCGCAAGACTCCCGACCCGGCCACCCGCGCCCGCCTTGCGCCCGCGCCGCGCGCCTCCTAACGTCCGCGCCCATGCGCGTCCTCGCCATCGACCCCTCGCTGCGCGGCACCGGCTTTGCCATTTTGGAAAAGACCGGCGTGAAAGTGCGCGCCGTCACCTACGGCACCATCCGCAACCGCGCCGACCTCCTCCCCAGCGGCTGCCTCGTCGCCATCCACGAGCGTATCTGCGACATCATCCGCGAGCACGCGCCCGAGTGCGTCGCGGTCGAGGGCATCATCTTCGTCCAGAGCCACCGCATCGCCATCACCCTCGGCGCAGCGCGCGGCGCGGCGCTCCTCGCGGCCGCGGGCCGCGGACTGCCCATCTACGAATACGCCCCGCGCCGCGTGAAGCAGAGCGTCGTCGGCAAAGGCGGCGCGCAAAAAAATCAGGTCGCCTTCATGGTTCGCGCCCTCCTCGGCCTCACCGAGACGCCGCCCGCCGACGCCGCCGACGCCCTCGCCATCGGCCTCACCCATCTGCAAACCGCCGCTACGGCCACCCGCGGCATCGCCCCGCTCGTGCGGATATGATCACCCGCTGGCTCGGCCGCCTCCCGTACGCCGAAGCCCTCGCTTTGCAGGAAGACCTCGTCGCCCGCAAAATCGCCGCCCCCCCCGAGCCCGACACGCTCCTCCTCCTCGAACACGAACCCGTCTATACCATCGGCCGCACGCCCGACCGCACCAGCCTCCGCGCCGCCGCCGCACTTCCGCATCCGCTCATCGTCACCGGGCGCGGCGGGCAGGCCACCTACCACGGCCCCGGCCAGCTCATCGGCTACCCCATCCTCGACTTGAAGCCGCGCGGCCAGGACCTCCACCGCTACCTCCGCGCGCTCGAGGAAATGCTCATCGCCCTCTGCGCCAGTTTCGGCGTCGCGGCCCACCGGCGCGAGGGTCTCACCGGCGTCTGGGTCGGGGAGAAAAAGATCGCCTCCATCGGCATCGGCGTCCGCCGCTGGGTCAGCATGCACGGCTTCGCGCTCAACGTCTGCGGCGACCTCACGCCCTACCGCGCGATCACGCCGTGCGGCATCGTCGGCGTCGAAATGACCAGCCTTGAGCGCGAAAGCGGCTCGCCCCGAATCGTCGAGGCAGTGGCCGCGGCGGCGGTGCCAATCTTCCGCGCGCATTTCGAGGAGATTTTACCGAAACTCAAAAAGAGCGTGTCATCCTGAGTGGAGTTCCGCCGTGGGAAAGCGGGGCGGAACGCAGTCGAAGGATCCCGATCCTGCTGGGCGACGTCGTGGGTGAAAGTGCGGGATCCTTCGTCTGCGCTATGCCCGCCTTTCCTCCTCCGCTCCGCTCAGGATGACACGCATATTTTGAATATGGGCAGACCCTCTCAGCGCGGGGCTTCCGTCGGACGCGGGAGCATTTGGATTGGTTTCGGCGGATTCCCCCTCACGCCCGCCGCGGCCATCGCCGCAGTGCCTGAAAAAGTGAAAGCCGGCGAAACCCTCCTCGGCGAAAACGGCGGCTTCAACTGCCTCCAGTGCCACGCCCTCGGCGACCGCGCCGCCACCGCCGTCTTCGAGGCCCCCGCGCCCAATTTCGCCTACGCCCGCGAGCGCCTGCGCAAGGAATACTTCGACCGCTGGCTG
>JANXSB010000064.1 GCA_025352865.1 Chthoniobacter sp.
CGAGGTCGTGGGTGACGGTGACGCCGAGGTGCTCGAACTCGCGCGGGACGAGCGTGGGCGGGCCGACGAGGGTGACTCGCGCGCCGAGTTTGGTGAGGGCGTGGATGTTCGAGCGGGCGACGCGGCTGAAGCGGATGTCGCCGATGATGGCGACGTGAAGGCCGGCGATGCGCCCGAGTTTTTCGCGGATGGTGAAGGTGTCGAGCAGGGCCTGCGTGGGGTGCTCGTGCGCGCCGTCGCCGGCATTGATGACGCTGGCTTCGAGCCGCTCGGCGAGAAACTGCGCGGCACCCGCGGAGCTGTGGCGGAGGACGATGATGTCGGCGTGATTGGCTTCGAGAATCTTGGCGGTGTCCTTGAGCGTCTCGCCTTTCGTGAGGCTGGAAGTGCTCGCCGAGATATTGATGACGTCGGCGCTGAGACGGATGGCGGCCAGCTCGAAGGAAATGCGGGTGCGGGTGCTCGACTCGACGAAAAGATTGACGAGCGTTTTGCCGCGCAGGGCGGGCACCTTTTTGATTTCGCGGGTGCCGACGGTTTTGAAAGCGGTGGCGGTGTCGAGGAGCGTGGTGAGTTCCGCGACGCTGAGCGGCTCGATGGCGGTGAGGTCTTTGCGCGACCAGGCGGGTGCGGTGCTCATGTGGTGCGGCTCATCCAGACGGAGTCTTCGTTGCCATCGGTCGCGGCAAAGCGGACGTGGATGCGCTCATCCAGCGCGGTGGGGAGATTTTTCCCCACATAGTCCGCGCGGATCGGCAGCTCGCGGTGGCCGCGATCGACGAGCACGGCGTACTGGATGCGCGCGGGGCGGCCGAAGCTGGTGATCGAGTCCATGGCGGCGCGGCAGGTGCGGCCGGAGAAAAGGACGTCGTCGGTGAGGACGATGGTTTTGCCATCGAGATCGTCCGGCAAAATGGTGCGCTCGACGCGCGGCGGGACGCGGTGCAGATGGAGGTCGTCGCGGTGCATGGCGACATCCACCACGCCGGCAAAAACGCTCACGCCGCTGAACTGCGCGATGAGCGCGGCGAGCCGGCGGGCGATTTCCACGCCGCGCGAGGGGATGCCGATGAGCGCGACTTTCGCGAGGTCGGGATTGCGCTCGATGATCTCGTGCGCGATGCGCCGGAGGGCGCGTTCGATGGCCGCGGCGTCGAGGAGGACGCTGGCCCCTGGGGCTGGTGGAGTGGGTGTGGGATTCATGTTCCTTGGCGATCTCGCGGGATCGCGCTTAAAGGAGCGGGAAAGCGAGGGTCAGGCCATCGCTTCGCGGTGCCGTTTGTCGCGCCAGGAGGAGCGATGCTTGATGATCCAGTCGAGGAGCGCCTTTTCAAAGCCGACATCGTGGCCGGCTTTTTCGCTCTCGATCCATTTGTGGCGCAGGATTTCCTCGCGCTCGGCGAGGAACTCTTTGTAAAGCAAAGATTCTTTGACGAGGTCGGGGTTGTCGTCAGTGGTGGGGCTCATGTGGCGGAATTTCCATAAAAGCCGCCGAACCGTCAAACGGTTAAACGCGGAAAAGTAAGCGTGTTTTCAGACCCGCGAAAAAAAGCACGGCGGCTTTGCCAAAGCGTGCCCGCTGGATAGTGTTCATTAAAACACTATGTCGCTCGCCTGGATGGTCGTTGATTTCAATTCCTATTTCGCCTCGGTGGAGCAGCAGATGGAACCGCGCCTGCGCGGCCAGCCGGTCGCGGTGGTGCCGATGAATGTGGACAGCACCTGCGCCATTGCGGCGAGTTACGAGGCGAAAAAATTCGGTGTGAAAACGGGGACGAAGGTGGGTGATGCGAAGCGGATGTGCCCCGGCCTGCGGATCATCGAGGCGCGGCACGAGCGGTATGTGGAGTATCACCACCGGCTGCTCACGGCCATCGACTCGTGCATCGAGGTGCGGAAGGAAAACGTGATGTCGATTGACGAGGTGGCGTGCGAACTGACGGGCCGCGTGCGCGAGCGGGAGGAGGCGCAGGCGGTGGCGCGGCGGATCAAGGCGGTCATCGCGCGCGATGTCGGAGAGTATCTGCGGAGTTCGATTGGAATTTCGACGAACGTCTTTCTTGCGAAAACGGCGAGCGACATGCAGAAACCGGACGGGCTGACGGTCATTGAAAAAGACGAGCTGCCGGGCGTGCTGCACCGGCTGGAGCTGCGGGATTTGTGCGGCATCGGCGCAAACATGGAGGAGCGGCTGCATGCGGCGGGCATCCACACGGTCGAGCAGCTTTGCGCCGCGCCGAAGCACACGCTGCACGCGGCGTGGGGCGGAGTGGAAGGCGAGCGGATGTATGAGCTGCTGCGGGGAAACGTGGTGCCGCGTCCGCCGATGCGGCATTCCACGCTGGGGCACTCGCACGTCCTGCCGCCGCAGGAACGCAACGAAGCCAGCGCCTGCGCCGTCCTGCACCGGCTGCTGCAAAAGGCGGCGATGCGGCTGCGGCACAATGGCTACCTCGCGGGCGGCCTCGGGCTGAGCGTGAAGTATCTGCGGCGCAACCGCTGGAGCGACGACCTCGTTTTCCGCGAGACCACGGACACGATGGATTTCATCCACGCGCTGCAAACCCTGTGGGAGCGCCGCCCGCACGGCCTCGCGCCGCTGGCCGTGGGCGTCACGCTTTTCCACCTCACGACCCGCGAGAATGTGACCCCCGCGCTTTTCCCCGAAAGCCGCCCGCGCGAAAAACTCGACCGCGCCCTCGATGCGCTGAACAAGCGCTACGGCAGGCAGACCGTCTATTTCGCCGGCGCCCACACCGCGCTGCGCTCCGCGCCCATGCGCATCGCCTTCACGCGCATCCCGGATTTGGAAACGGAGGGGGATTGACGCACTATGCGCAGACAGCGGGCATCAAGCGGCAGACTCGTCGCGGCTGGGCGGTGCTGCGCGAGTTGAAAGCCGCTTTTGGAAGACCTTGAAGACCGCCGCGGGCTGGCGGCGGCGATCCTTTGGAAACGGAGTTTCAAGACCTGCCCGCGTTCCCAAAGCGCTCCGCTAACTTTGGGAACGAGAGGAAAACCTTTCCTTAACCCACACTTCAGCAGGACGGGCCTCAATAGGTCTCGATTATTCGGGGGGAACATTGGTCTCCCTCCCATCACGACCTTGACAATCCTTCATAGGCGCTGCAGCGCATGGTTAGGCGTTGCGGGTTCTCGGAGAGGTTGCCCGGCGTCGGCGGGCGGCGGCGCCCAAGCCGCCGAGCAGGAGCAGGGCACAGGTGGAAGGCTCGGGCGCAGGGCCGGCCGAGACGATGTTGCTGAGCCGAACGCCACCGCTATTGGTCATAAACATGTTTCCGGTAAAAGTCTGGTTGCCCTGCGGATTGAAGCCCGAAAGCGCCCCCAGGCTGTAGGTGGCCGGTTTCAGCGTCACAGTGTTGCCTATGGATACCGCGAACGAAGTGTTCAGGAAGATTAATCCGTCGTTGGGAGTGAGCGCGCCGACGGTGTTTGTGAAATTATCGGAGAAGTTGCCGGTCCCCTGCGACGCCGGGGCACCACCGTTGATGGAAACAGACAAACCGGGGGAGAATGGGGACAGATTTTGGGGGGCTCCATCGGAAGTGACCCATTCGTCGAGGACAAATACCAGAGCGTTACCGGCGGTGCCGATGGTGAAGGTGATGTCGTTGGTGATCTGAAAGCTGCCCGGGGTGGAAGCGGTGGGAGCGAGCACTATTACGGCGGCCTGCGCCCGCGAAGCGAGCGCGAGCACGCCTGAGGCGGCGAGACTGAGGATGGCGATGTGGATTGATGTTTTCATACTGATCGTCTTTCTGGTTCTTTTTGTTGATTGGGGACTAAAAGTGAGCGCGTAGCAACGCCTAACTCCCATTGGGCGAAATCATTTCGCATAATAACACGCAATCATTTCGCCTGTTTCGGCTGGTTTCACTTGGGGAGGCATGGTCTTACGCGCCCACCGTCACGCTCACCGGGTCGCTCCACTGGCCGAAGTCGGCGTCATTGAGGAGGTAGATGGCGCGGTAGGTCCAGAGGGCGCTGTGGCCGGCGGCGGGCAGGGGGCTGAGGTCGTCGGTGAAATTGGGCTTCATGTCCACGGCCAGGTCCACCCAGCCCTTGCCGTCGCCCCGGTCGATCTGGATGCGGATGCCCTCGAAGACCCCCTTTTTCCAC
>JANXSB010000066.1 GCA_025352865.1 Chthoniobacter sp.
GCGATGGGCGCGAGGTAATCCAGCCGGTCCGTGTAGGGGATGAACTGGTTGTAGTGCATGTTCTCGGCGATTTTTTCGTCGCCGCGATGCAGGTAGCCGATGTCCGGCGTAGCCTTGGTGATGATCTCGCCGTCCAGCTCGAGGATGAGGCGGAGCACGCCGTGGGTGGCGGGGTGCGACGGGCCCATGTTGAGGATCAGCTTTTCGCCGAGAATGTCCTGCACCTCGCCACTCTGCTGCGTGCGCGTGGCGGCGTCGGGAAGTTCGAGTTCGGTGGTGGTGAGAGCCATGGCGAAAAGGGTGCGTGCGGACTGCGGGCGGAAAGGTGGTTCGCCGCTTTGGGAGGGGCAAGCGGATTGTGTGAAACTTTTCACAAGGGGGCGGCGGGGAGCGCGTCGCTGTGGCTGAAAGCGCATTGGTACAAAGAAAAACGACCGGTCATCCTGAGCGGAGTTTCGGCTGGCTTTGCGACCGAAACGCAGTCGAAGGATGACGGCGATTTTTTTCTGAAACAAACCCACCCACCGAAATGGCGTTGATCGCAGCCGGACGTTTCGCCAGCTTGTGCGCCCTCATTTCTCCCCTCGTGTTCAAAGCCCTCGACATCTGGCTGCCTGCGTGGCGGCGGCGAAAAAAGATCCCGGAATCCTCTCCGGGAATCCGGCATGTGATGCTCGCGGTGGGCGATCATTTCGAGCCGTTTCATGGCGTGGGGAAAGACGAGACGCTCGCGCGGGTGGCGGCGTGGCGGCGGGACTTCGCGCCGCTCGCGCGCGAGTTTCGTGACGCGGACGGCCAGCCGCCAAAGCACACGTTTTTCTACCCGGTCGAGCAGTACGACGCCGATGTAGTGGGTGCGCTGGCCGATCTCTGCCACGCCACCGGCAGCGAGACGGAGGTGCATCTGCATCACGAAAACGACACCGCCGAAAATCTGCGACGGACGCTGGAGCAAGGCGTGGAGCGGCTCGCCGGGCACAGCCTGCTCGCGCGCGATGTCGGCGGGGCACTGCGCTACGGCTTTGTGCATGGCAACTGGGCGCTGGATAATTCGCACCCCGAGGGCCGCCACTGCGGCGTGCGCGGCGAACTCCGCGTGCTCCGCGACACCGGCTGCTATGCGGATTTCACGCTCCCCTCCGCGCCGAACCGCACGCAGACCCACACCATCAATGCGCTCTACTACGCCCGCTCGACCGACGCGCCGAAGTCCCACGACCACGGCCGCCGCGTCCGCGCCGACCGCACGCCGCAGCGCGCCGCCGATGACGAACTGCTCATCGTCCAAGGCCCGCTCGCGCTGAACTGGCAGCGACGGAAATTCGGCGTCCTGCCGCGCATCGAGAACAGCGACCTCACCGCCGCCAACCCTCCGACCGCCGAGCGCCTGCGCCTTTGGCTCGACTGCCATATCGCCGTCGAGGGCCGGCCCAACTGGCTCTTCGTCAAACTCCACACGCACGGCGCGAAACCCGAAAATCAGCGCATGCTCCTCGGCGAACCGATGCGCGCCTTTCACCGCGCCCTCGCGGAAATGGCCGCCGCCGATTCCACGCTGCGCTTTCACTACGTCACTGCGCGCGAGATGGTGAACATCCTCCACGCAGCCGAGGACGGGCACTCCGGCGAGCCGGGAGTTTTTCGCGATCATTGCTATCGGAAAAACGGCGCGGCAATCTTGCGCTAATGCGGCTCCTCTTCATCTCGAATCTTTTTCCCGACACCCGCGAACCCTACCGCGGCCTCGACAACGCGACCGTGCTCCAGCACCTCAATGCACAATGGGACATCCGCGCCCTCGCGCTCCGGCCCACGCTGCCTTTCCGCAGCGGCGCATGGACCTCGCGCCCCGAGGACAGCAGGATGCAGCCGCAATTCCTCACCACGCCTTACCTGCCGAAGATCGGCAGCCGCTGGAATCACCGCCTCATGGCCCGCGCCCTCCGCGCTCCGCTGCGCGAAATCCACAGCCGGTTCCCTTTCGATGTCGTGCTCAGCTCGTGGATTTATCCCGACTCGTGCGCCGTCGCGCAGCTCTCGGGCGAGCTGGGTTTTCCGTTCGTTGCCATCGCGCAGGGCTCCGACGTGCATCAGTATTTGCGCATTCCCGTGCGGAGGAAAATCATCGCGCAAGCTTTGCCCGCCGCGTCCGCAGTCATCACGCGCAGTGGGGAACTCGCACGCCTGCTCGGCGAAGCGGGCGGCAATCCCGAAACGCTGCACACGATCTACAACGGCGTGAACCGCGCGACCTTTCGCCCCGCCGAAAAGGTCGCCGCGCGCCAGACGCTCAACCTCCAGCAGGACGTGCAGATCATCCTTTTCGTCGGCAATTTCTACCCGATCAAAAACCCGCTCCTGCTCATCGAGGCGCACTCCCAAGTCTGCGACGACAACACCCTCTCGCGCACCAAACTGATCATGCTCGGCGACGGCCCGCTCGTCGGCAATGCGCGCACGCTCGGCGACCAGTTGCACTTCGGCCCGAACGTCGTGCTCGCTGGCCGCAAGTCCGCCGCCGAGGTCGCCCGCTACATGCAAGCCGCCGACGTGCTCTGCGTGCCGAGCGTCAATGAGGGCGTGCCGAATGTCGTCCTCGAAGCCTTTGCCTGCGGGCTTCCCGTGGTCGCCAGTCGTGTCGGCGGCATCCCCGAGGTGCATCCGGGGGAAACGTGCGGGCGCCTCGTCGAGCCGCGCCTCGCCACGGTCGCCGCCGCGCTCCGCGCCGTCCTGCGCGAACCGCCGCCGACCGCGCCCATCGCGGAGTATGGCGCGCAATTTACGTGGGAGCGCACCGCCGCGGAATATCACGCGCTGCTCCTCGCCGCCGCGGGGCAATGAACATCCTCTACCACTTCCGCACCCAGGGCACCGGCGCGGAAGGCGTCCACATCGCGGGCATCGCCACCGCCTTCGAGCGACTGGGCCACCGCGTCGTTTTCTCCAGCCCCACCGGCGTCGATCCCCGCACCACCGCGGGCACGAATCCCTTCGCCGAAAAAAAGCGCCGCAGCTTTTTCTCGCGCCTCGCCGCCCACGCGCCCGCGCCCGTTTTCGAGCTGCTCGAAATCGCCTACAACTTCATCTCGTATTTCCGCAACCACGCCGCGCTCACGCGCGAAAACTGCGCGCTCATCTACGAACGCCACGCCTTCTTTCTCTGCTCCACCGCCTTTCTCGCGCCGCGCCGCCGCATCCCGCTCGTCGTCGAGGTGAATGAACTCGCGGGCGACGAGCGCGTGCGCGCCGACCCGTGGCTGCTCCCACTCGCACGGCTTGCCGACCGCCTCACGTTCCAGCGCGCGAGCCTCATCGTCGTCGTCTCGCCGCATCTCCAGCGGCGCATCGTCGCGCTCGGCATCGCGCCGGAAAAAATCCTCGTCCTCCCTAACGCCGTCAGCACCGAATCGCTCGACACACCCGCCGACGGCGCACCCATCCGCGCCCGCCACGACTGCGCGGATGCTATCGTCATCGGCTTCGTCGGCTGGTTCGTCGCGTGGCACCGGCTCGATAATTTGCTCACGCAATTCGCCGCCCTCGCCGCCGCCGACACCCGCCTCCTGCTCGTCGGCGACGGCCCCCTCCGCGAAATCCTCGCCACCCAAGCCGCCACGCTCGGCATCGCCGATCGCGTCATCTTCACCGGCTCTGTCCCCCACGCCGAAATCCCCGCCCACCTCGCCGCCATGGACATCTGCGTCGTCCCGCACAGCAACGAGTACCGCTCCCCCATCAAACTCTTCGAGTCCATGGCCCGCGCCCGCGCCACCATCGCTCCGCGCACCGAACCCATCGAGCAGGTCATCACCGACGGTGTGAACGGTCTCCTCTTCGACCCGCAAAACCCCGCATCCCTCCGCGAAGCCCTCCAGCGCTTGATCGCCAGCCCATCGCTCTGCGCCCAACTCGGTACCGCAGCGCTTGCCAGCATTCGCAAGCAGCACACTTGGGATCGAAATGCGGCGGCGGTACTCAAGCCGTACGGCGGCTTGACGATGACGAGGTCGAG
>JANXSB010000096.1 GCA_025352865.1 Chthoniobacter sp.
GAGGAATTCATCCGCGGACGCGAACTGACCGTCGGCATCGTCGGTCATCAGGCGCTGCCGGTGATCGAGATTCGCCCGAAGAAAGAGGGCGAGTTTTACGACTTCGCGAACAAGTACAATTTTCTCAACCCGCAGGCCGCCGGGGCCGATCATTTCTGCCCCGCGCCGCTCAGCGACGAAGTCACGCGCCGCGTGCAGGAGGTCGCGCTCGCGGCGAAAGACGCGCTCGACCTCGAGGTCTATTCGCGCGTCGATGTGCTGCTCACCGCGGACGACGAGCCGTTCGTTTTGGAAATCAACACGATCCCCGGCATGACGCAGGTCAGCCTGCTGCCCGAGGCCGCCGCCGCCGCCGGCATTGATTACGCGGAGCTGTGCGCCCGCGTCATCGCCCTTTCCCTCGCCCGCCGCACATGAAACCGCCGCCCAACAAACGCGTCTCCAGTGCGAGCCAGCGCAAGCAGCAGCATTTGCTCGATGTGAAAATCCGCGTCGGCAAGGAGCGCGAACGCCGCTTCCGCGCGGTCGCCGGGTTTGTCTGCAAGTCGGTCCTCTGGATCGCGCTCGCCGTCGGGGTGTGGATCGGGTGCAAGGAAGGCTGGCGGCGCTGGGTCTGGGAGAATCCCGAATACTTCGTCCGCGACCCGGAGGTGAAGACGGATGGCACGCTCACGCGGGAGCAGATTCTCTCGGCTGCGGAAATCGTCGAGGAGCGAAACATCCTCACCGTCGATCTTGGCAGGTCGCGCGCCGCGCTCGAAAAACTGCCGCAGGTCGAGAGCGCCGAAGTCCTGCGGACGTTTCCGAATCATGTGGCGATCAATGTCACCGAGCGCCGCCCCATCGCGTGGGTCACTTTGAAAAAGGAGGAGGATCCGACGACATCCGACCACGCGTTCCTCATCGACGCGCGCTGCATCGTGCTGCGCAGCCGCGTGCTTTTGCCGGAGTACTACCACCTGCCCGTCATTTCCGGCGTGGAGACGGAAAACCTTGTGCCCGGCCAGCGGGTGAACGCTTTTGACATCCAAGCCGCACTCGAACTCGTGCGGCTCAATGCCGACAGCACGCGCTTCCAGGTGCGCAACATCGACCTCGCGAAAGGCTACTGCCTCGTCGTCACCGACCAGCGGCGCGCGAAGATCACCTTCGCCTTCGACAAGATCGACGCGCAGCTCGGGCGGCTGAACCGGCTGCTCGATGTCATTGAGCCGACGAAGCAGGAAATCCAGACGATCAATCTCATTCCCGAGCGCAACATCCCCGTGACCTTTTTCGATCCCTCCGCCGAGGTCGCGACCGACGACGCTCCGGATAGCGCGCCGCCGAAGCCGGAGCCGAAAGTTTCCGCGCCCAAAACAGCACCGGGCAGCGGAGACAAAACCGCGCCCAAGGGCAGCGCGGTGCCGACCGCAGCCAAGCCGTCGCCTTCGGCAAAAAAAGCGGACGCCGGCCCGGCGAAAACCAAGTCCCCATCAGCTTCTCCGGCCCCCAAGCCGTCGCCGGTCGATCATCTTAAAAAGCGTTTTGATCTCAATGGGTAAGGATTCAATCGTCGTCGGTCTGGAAATCGGCACCTCGAAAATCTGCGCTGTCGTCGGCGAGACGCGGGGCGATGGGACGATCCGCATTCTCGGGGTCGGCCACGCGCCGTCGCGTGGTGTGCGGAAGGGCGAAATTGTGGATTTTGAAACCGCGGGAAAGTGCATTCGCGAGGCGCTGGTGGATGCCGAGGAGAAGAGCGACGTGATGATTGGCAGCGTCTATCTCGGCGTCACCGGCGGGCACATCGAGAGCTTCAACAACCGTGGCGCAATCAACATCCCCGAGGATCGCGACGAGATTTGCGAGGAGGATTTCGAGGACGTGCAGACGAGCGCGCGCGAGGTCAGCATCCCGTCGCAAAACATGTTCGTGCATTCGATTTTGCAGCACTATTTCATCGACGGGCAGGACGGCGTGCTCAATCCCATCGGCATGCTCGGCCGCCGGCTGGAGGCGGATTTTCACATCATCCACGGCGTCGCGAACCGGATCAAAAACAGCATCCGCTGCGTGAAGGAAGTCGGCCCCGAAGTGCTCGACGTCGTCTATGCGCCGCTCGCCACCGCGCAGGTCGTGCTCGATCAAAATCAGAAAAGCTTGGGCGCGCTGGTCATCGACATGGGCGGCGGGACGACGGACTACATCGTGTATGTGGATGGCGCGGTGCAGCAGAGCGGTTCGCTGCCCATCGGCGGCGACCACATGACGAATGACATCTCGCTCGGCCTCCGCATCCCGATGGCCAAGGCCGAGAAACTCAAGGTCGAGGAAGGCAGCGTGCTCCTCGGCGAGTCGCATCCGGGCGAGATGATCGTGCTCAAGGACGAGACCGGTTTTGCGGGCAAAGAGGTCGAGCGCGAGATGCTGAACACCATTCTCCATTGCCGGGCGCGCGAGACTTTCGAGCTGCTCAAACGGCAGCTCGATGCGGAAGGCCACCTGCCGTATCTCGGTGCGGGGATCATGCTCACGGGCGGGTGCAGCCTGCTCAAAGGGATCGACCAACTGGCCGAGGAAATTTTCGGTGCGCCCGCGCATCTCACGCATGCGCACGCGGTTTCGGGGCTCACGTCGGCGTTTGAAAATCCGCAGTTTTCCACGGCCATCGGGCTGATCAAATACGCCGAGGCGATGCAGCCGGAACGGCCGAAGAGTCTGCTGACCCGCGTGCTCAGGAAGTTTTCCTTTTTGTGGATGTGGATGTTTTGAAACCGAAATCGCCAACCGCCGAAAACGCATGATCCCGATTGACCGCAACCGCCCCACCGCCGTGCAGCAGGATGTGCGCATCAAGATCGTCGGCCTCGGCGGCGCCGGGTCGAATACGCTCGACCGCATCATGCTCGACGCGCCGCCCGGTGCGGAGTTTGTGGCGATCAATACGGACATGCAGGCGCTCACGGGTTCGGTCGCGGCGGAGAAAGTGCAGCTCGGGCGCGCGACTACGCGCGGGCTCGGCGCGGGCGGCGATCCCGAAGTTGGTTACGCGGCGGCAGAGGAGGCGCTCGATGAAATCCGCGCGGCGATCGGCGGCGCGCAGATGGTTTTTTTGTGTGTGGGTCTCGGCGGCGGCACGGGATCGGGAGCGGCGCGCATCGTGGTGGCGCAGGCGCGGGAGCAGGGCGCGCTGGTGATCGTGTTTGCGACGCTGCCGTTCACCTTCGAGGGGCGTCGGCGCATGGCGCAGGCGGAGGAGGCGCTGGCGGCGGTGCGGCGGGATGCGGATGTGGTGATCTGTTTTGAAAATGACAAGATGGGCGACGCCGTTGCGCCGCTCGCGGGGATTCAGGATGCGTTCACGACCGCGGATCAGACGATCTCACAAAGCGTGCGCGCCATCGCGGCGCTGGTGCAGCGGCGCGGCGTGATGCACCTCGGCTTTGACGAACTCGCGACCGCGCTGCGCTGCCCCGGCGAGGCCGCGCCACGCTGCCTCTTTGGCTTCGGCGAGGCCGACGGCGACAACCGCGCGAACGATGCACTGGCCCGCGCTTTGAAAAGCCCGCTCATGGACAAAGGCCGCATGCTCGACGACGCGCGCAACGTGCTCGTCAACGTCGCGGGCGGGCCGGGGATGACGTTGAACGAGGTGCAGATTTTGATGGAGTCGCTGAACCGGCACATCGGAGACGAGACGCGGATTCTGTTTGGCGCAGCGGTCGATCCGCGGATGGGCCTGAGGATGAGCGTCACGATTTTGAGCGCGCTGGAGGCGCAAGTGCCGGTGGCGATGACCCCGCGTCCTGCGCCACGCGTGGTCGCGCCCGCGCCTGCGCCGGTGGAGCGAAAACCGGAGTGGGAGATCGAGGAACCGGCGATGCCGACGGTCGAATATGTGGATTCGGACGACGCGATGACGGAGCCGGAGCCGATGCCGTTACCGGCTGAACCGGAGCCCGTGCGCGTCGCCGCGTCCGCCGCGAATCCTGTGGCGAAGCCGAAGCGCGCGGAAACGAAGCAGGAGCAGATGCAGTTCGAGCCGGTCGCGCGCGGACGTTTTGAAAAGAGCGAGCCGACGATCGTGGACGGCCAGAACCTCGATGTGCCGACCTTCATGCGGCGCAATGTGAAGGTGAAGTAAGGCGGACGCGGAAGTTGCGACTTGTCGGGGTGGAGTCGTCTGGTAGAAGCCGTCGCATGTCTGAAAACAAACGATTCCGCGCGGGCGTGCTCTTTGGCGACGAAGTGAAAGAGCTGCTCGATTTCGCCAAGGCGAATCATTTCGCGCTGCCGGCGATAAACTGCATCGGCACCAATTCCGTGAACGCGACGCTGGCCGCGGCGCGGGAACTGAACTCGCCGACGATGATTCAGTTTTCCAACGGTGGCGCGCAGTTTTTCATCGGCAAAGGAGTGAAGGGCGACAACCAGCTCGGGCCGGTGCTCGGAGGAATTGCGGGGGCGCATTATGTGGATGCGGCGGCGAAGGCGTACGGGGTGCCGGTGGTTTTGAATACCGACCATTGCGCGAAGAAGCTGCTGCCTTGGGTGGACGGCCTGCTCGTGGCGAGCGAGGAGCTTTTCGCGAAGACGGGCAAGCCGCTTTACAGCTCGCACATGCTCGATCTTTCGGAGGAACCGCTGCATGAGAATCTGGAGATTTGCGCGAAGTATCTGGAGCGCATGACCAAGATGGGAATGACGCTCGAAATCGAACTCGGCGTGACCGGCGGTGAGGAGGATGGGGTGGACAATTCCGGTGTTGAGGAATCCAGCCTTTACACGAAGCCGGAGGAAGTGGCCGAAGCCTATAAGACGCTCTTGAAAATCAGCCCGAATTTCACCGTCGCGGCGGCATTCGGAAATGTGCATGGCGTTTACAAACCGGGGAACGTGAAGCTCAAGCCGACTATTTTGAAAAACTCGCAGGACTACATCGAGAAGACGCTTGGCACTGGGCCAAAGCCGGTGAATTTCGTCTTTCACGGCGGCTCCGGTTCGTCGCGCGAGGAGATCCGCGAGGCGATCAGCTATGGGGCGATCAAGATGAATCTCGATACCGATGTGCAGTGGGCTTTCTGGGACGGCATCCGGGCTTACGAGGCGAAGAACCGTGACTATTTGCAAGGCCAGATCGGCAACCCGAAAGGCCCGGATGCGCCGAACAAGAAGCACTACGACCCGCGCATCTGGCTCGGGGCGGCGGAGGATTCCGCGACGAAGCGGCTGCTCACTTCGTTTGAGGATTTGAACTGCGTGAACCGGAACGCCTGATTTTCCCACATGAAAACTCCACGCAGTCTCTTCGCCATCCTCGCGCTCGTCGCGTTCGCTTTCACCACGCATGCCGCGGACAAGGCACCCGCACTTCCGATCGAAGGCGCGCTGAAAATCGCGCAGGATTATTTGAAGGCGAAGGATGGCGCGCGCGTGATCGTGGCGCTGACGTTGGAGAATGCGACGCTGCGCGGGGAGACGTATTGGTATGCGAAATGGTCATCGCCGATTCTTGGCGGGGACAAGCCGGAACTCGGGTTGAGGATCGATATGAATGGCGAGATCACGAAGATCGTGGGCGCTGGCGCGGTGCCGGGTCCGGGACAGCAGCGGGTGGGCGCGCGGAACATTCGCTGAGGCGGGTTTGCGCCGCATGGAGTTTCACGCGCCGGCGAAGATCAACCTGTCGTTGCGCGTGCTAGGTCGGCGGGCGGATGGGTTTCACGATCTGGAATCGCTGATGTGCCCGGTGTCGGTCTTCGACACGCTGGAAGTGACGCGGCGGGTGGAGGGGGAGCTGGAGTTTGTGTGCGATGACGCGACACTGCCGGTGGGCGATGACAACCTCGTGGTGCGCGCGGCGCGGCTTTTCTGCGGCGCGCGCGGGATCGAGCCGCGCGTGAGCATCAAGTTGACGAAACGCATCCCGCACGGCGCGGGGCTCGGCGGCGGGAGCAGCGATGCGGCGACGACGCTGCTGGCACTCGACCGGCTTTTTGAAACGCGGCTTTCGCGCGTCACGCTCGCGGCGATGGCGGCGGAACTCGGCTCGGATGTGCCGTTCTTCATTTACGAAAGCGCGGCGATGATTCGCGGGCGCGGCGAGCGGGTGGAACCGGTGGCGTTTCCGCACGCGCTGCCGCTGCTGCTCATCAAGCCGCCCTTCGGCGTGCCGACTCCCTGGGCGTATTCCCGGTGGAAAGATGCGTGCGAAATCCCCGGCGTGCCCTACGCGGCGCAGGCGTTTCCGTGGGGTGAATTGGTGAATGATCTGGAGCGTCCGGTTTTCGAGAAATACATCTTCCTCGCGGACGTGAAACGCTGGCTGCTGGCTCAGCCGGAGGCCACGGGTGCGCTCATGTCCGGCTCGGGCGCGACGGTTTTTGCGGTGCTCCGGTCGAAGGAAGATGCCGTGTCGCTTGGCGAACGGGTGGCGCGGGAGTTCGGCGCGGATTTGTGGCTGTGCGCGTGCGAAACGGTGGGTTGACGCGGCGATCTTCGCGTCAGCGGATCTCAATAATGCCGTCATCCTTCACTGCGTTCCGGTCGCAAAGCCTCACGGAACTCCGTTCAGAATGACGGCATTATTTATCCAGAGCGCTACGCGCTACGCGCTACACGCCCGCGCGGTCGAGCAGTGAGGCGAGCACTTTGGTCGCCTCGAAATATTCGGCGGCGACTTCGTAGGCGGCGCGGCAGTGCGCGGCGTAGTCGGCGTTGATGGCGCGGACGGCTTCGGGGATTTCGTCGAGCGTGCGGAAGGCGAAGAGGCCGCGGTTTTCGCCGTAGTGGCGGGTGAAGCCCGTCTCCTGCGTGATCGCTGGCCGGCCGCACGCGAGGTAGCAGGCGGTGCGGTCGCTGAACCAGCCGGTGTTCAGCCGCACGTACTGATCTTTCGCCACGGTGAATTCGCCTTTCGAGTCCTGGAGATAGCGGCGGTAGAGGTCGTGCTCGATGCTCATCTGATCCGGGCTCGTGAACCGCCAGCCCTGCGCCAGCAAGCGTTCGCGGGTGGCGGCGTCCTTGATGTCGGTGGCGAGTTCGAAGGTCTCGCCGCTGCGCGCGGGCGCTTCGGCGAACTTCAGAAACTCCAGCGACTTGCTCCACAGATATTTGTCGCCGCGCCACTCGATGTCCTTGAGGCCGCCGGTATTCCAGTTTGCCACCGAGGTGAAAACCGCGCCGCCGGGCGGAGGCACGTCGGTTTTCCAAAAGTCGGTGACGACGGGCTGGCGGGTTGGCAGCCATTGGAACTGGTGCGTGGGCAGCGGCGACCCGGCGCCGATGTTTTCGCCGAAGGTGAAAAGCGCGCGATGCCGCGAGAGATACTCGATCGGCCCCGCCTCGCCCTTGTCCACGCGGATCTGCTCCACGCCGGGATCGCTCTCGACGTAGAGGATGCGCTCGCACTGGCGCACGTCGTCGTTCAGTTCCTGCGTGCCGCAGATGTTCAGGATGGCGTCGGCGCTGCGGTAGAGATCGAGCAGCTTTTCGCGCGTCAGCCCGTGGCACGGATCGCCCGGCAGATAGCGGGCGCAAAAGGCCCAGCGGTCCTCGAAGCCGAACTGCCTCCCGAGCCGCGCGAGCGTCTCCAGCGCGTAGGAGTAGTCGTTGTTGATCTCGTAAGTCGTCGGGTTGTAAGGC
>JANXSB010000118.1 GCA_025352865.1 Chthoniobacter sp.
CTCTTGCGGTGCGCCGCGTATTTTTCCGCCTCCTCGCGCTGCTTCTTTTCGAGCAGGCGCGAGCGCAAGATGGTCAGCGCCTTTTCCTTGTTCTTCTGCTGCGAACGACCGTCCTGACATCGGACGATGGTGCCGGTGGGAATGTGCATGACCTGCACGGCGGAATCGGTGGTGTTCACGCCCTGGCCGCCGGGGCCGCCGGCGCGGCAGACTTCGATGCGGATTTCTTCGGGCTTGAGGACGAGATCGACCTCCTCGGCCTCGGGGAGCACCGCGACGGTGGCGGCGCTGGTGTGGATGCGGCCTTGCGTCTCGGTGGCCGGCACGCGCTGCACGCGGTGGACGCCGCTCTCGTAGCGGAGGGTGCGGAAAACCTGGTCGCCGGTGACTTTGAAAATCATCTCCTTCATGCCGCCGAGCGCGCCGGGGCTGGATTCGAGCGGCTCGATCTTGAAGCCGTGGGTCTCGGCGAAGCGGGTGTACATGCGGTAGAGATCGGCGGCGAAAAGCGCGGCCTCGTCGCCGCCGGTGCCGGCGCGGAGTTCCACGATGGCGTCGCGATCCTCATTCGGGTCGGGCGGGAGCAGCGCGTACTGCACGGCGGTCTCGGTCTCGGCGATGCGCTTTTCCAGCGCGGGGATTTCCGCCGCGGCCATCTCGGCCATCTCAGCGTCGTCGCCTTTCGCCATCTCCTGATTTTCCGCCAGCTCGGTGCGAGATTTTTGCAGCAGCTCCCAGCCGGCGATCAGCTCTTTGAGCCGCGTGTGTTCGCGCAGGATTTCGCGCGCCTTGCGCGGATCGTCGTAGAGATTGGCGGAGGAAATCTCAGCTTCGAGTTCGCGAAAGCGGTCGGTCTTGCGGGCGAGGAGTGGGGCGAAGTCCATGGGTGAAAGACGGAAGGCGGAGGGCGGAAGACGGAAGAAGATGGATGCGGACAAAAGAAAACGGTGAAGACGCGCGGGGCGTCTTCACCGTTTCGGAAATCGGGATGCAGGCGCTAGGCGCTCTTTTTGCGGGACTGCGCGGCACCGAAGCGCTTGGTGAATTTCTCGATGCGACCGGCGGTATCGACGAACTTTTGCTCGCCCGTGAAGAACGGGTGGCAGGCCGCGCAGATGCCGATCTTGAGATCGCGTTTCGTGCTGCGGGTGTGGTAGGTCGTGCCGCAGGCGCAGTGGATCGTGGTTTCTTTGTAGTCGGGATGAATATCTGCTTTCATGGCTTGGAAAAGGGAGTTGGATGCTAGCCGCGAAAACCCCACCCGCAATCAAAACTTCCGACAATTTCCCGTGCCTGACCGACCCCACGACAACGCCCTCCTGACCGCCTGGTGGGCGATCCTCGGGGCGAGGGGCAACGCCCCGGCGATTCTCGATCCGCGCGGGGAAATGCTGCGGACTTTTTTTGAGATCGAGATCGAGGCGCTGAAGATCACGCGGATGTTCGACCGCATCCCGCCGGGCTCGGTGGTGGCGGTGCAGCTTGGAAATGGCGAGCGCTGGCCGGAGGTGCTGCTGGCGCTCTGGCGGCGGCGGCTCGTGCCGCTGCCGCTCCCGGATCAGCTCAGCGAGACCGAGCTGGCCGTCATCCTCGGCACGATCCACGCCGCCGCGCTGGTCTCGAATGCGCAGGGGCCGCTGATCGTGCATCGCCGCCCGGTGCCGCCCGAGGCGCACCTCTGGGGCGGGCCCGCGCCGGATTTGCTCAAGCTCACCTCCGGCACCACGAGCGCGCCGCGGGCCATCCGCTTTCGCGCCGGGCAGCTCGTGGCCGATGCCGCGCAAATCTGCCGCGGCATGGGCATCGGCGAGCACGATCTGAATTACGGCGTCATCCCGTTTGCGCACAGCTACGGCTTCAGCAGTCTCATCGTGCCCCTGCTCACGCATGGCGTGGCGCTCGTGGCCACCCGCGACCGCATGCCGCGCGCGGTGCTCGACGGGCTCGCCGCCACCGGGGCCACGGTCTTTCCGGGGACGCCGGTTTTTTTCCAGAAATTCGCCGAGATGGACCGCCTCCCCGAACTGCCCGCCCTGCGCCTCTGCATCTCCGCGGGTGCCCCGCTCACGAAGCACACGGCGGGCATGTTCACCGCGAAATTCGGACGCAAAGTGCATTCCTTTTACGGCTCCTCGGAGTGCGGCGGCATCAGCTACGACGCCACCGAGAATCGGCACTACGAGGAGGGCTACGTGGGCACGCCGCTGCCCGGCGTCGAGATCGAGCAGGAGGGCGAAGAGGCCGGCCCCATCGTGGTGCGCAGCGCCGCCGTGGGCGACGCCTATTTCCCCGCCGCCGATGACGCCGTGCTCGGCGGCGGCAGCTTCGTGCCCGGCGACCTCGTGCGCCGCACCGCCCGCGGGCTCTACCTCACCGGGCGCACCTCCGATGTCATCAACATCGCCGGACGCAAGCTCAACCCGCTCGAAATCGAGGCCCGCGTGGAGGAGTGCCCCGGCGTCCGCCAGGCCGTGGTCTTCGGCGTGCCCTCCGCCCACCGCGGCGAGGAGCCTGTGGCCTGCGTCGCCGGCGACGGGCTCGAGGCCGCGGCCGTCCTCCGCCACTGCCAGCAGACCCTCGCCCCATGGCAGATGCCTCGCGCCGTCTGGATCGTCGATGAAATCCCCACCACCGAGCGCGGCAAAATCAACCGCCGCGAACTCGCCGCCCGCTACCTCGCGCACGCCGCCGCTGAGCCACTGTAGCGCGGGCGGCCCGCCGCGAGTTTCGGCGCAGCAGTTCGCCGGGCTCCGGCGTGGCAGTCGCGCGCAGCATCGCGGACAGCTCACCGTCGATGAAGCAACCCATTTGCGCGCTTCCCTGCGAGGGGACATGGCGTAGTAAAAGCGCCAGCGCCCAGCACTGCCGCTGCATGGTCAGTTGGAACTTCAAGCACATCGTCCAATTCGACAAAATCCCGCTGTATAATGGAGTCAATCTGATCAACGGTTTTGACAGCATCAGCATCAACACCCCCGCCGAGGTCATCGCCTATGAAACTTGAAGAATACGAATGCGTGAAAACCAAGCGCCGCGCCCAGGCCCGCATCTACGAGCAGACCAAAGACCTCACGCCC
>JANXSB010000133.1 GCA_025352865.1 Chthoniobacter sp.
CCTTACCGACCCGGTTTACTCTGGAGAGCACCCTCGCCCCCTCTCTCTTTCTCCTCACCGACCCAAACCCAAACCCCAACCCCGTGGGCGCGAAACTGACCTGGGACATGCCGGGCATCCTTTGGGATACCCCCGGCCTGAGATTCTGGAGATTGTGAAGCGGGCGGGTAGGGATGGCACTCCGTGCCGTCCGGGGCGAGCGCAGCGAGGTGGCGGGTGGGAATTGCGCGCCCGCTACGGAACCCCCCCCACCTCGCCGTCGCTCGCCCGGCGGACGGCACGCAGTGCCGTCCCTACCCGGCTCCGCCGAAATTGCTCCCCTCGCGGCAAGGCCGGTTTGGCAATTCCGGCGGGCGCAAGGTTTTTCTCTCGTTCCGCAGTTCTACTGCGGAACGGACCTGGGGGCGAAGCTGAGCTTCGCGGCGGCGGGCCTTCCGAAGTGAAACTTCGGAACGCGAGGAACTTCCCGCCGAACGGTTTCGCCCCTCGTTACCCAACTCCGTTTTACTCTGGAATTCGGCAGCCGAAGCAGCCTCCCCGAGCGCCGAAGCAGGTTTTTGAGATGGAAAAAAAGCGAGGCGGCCCCGCTTGCGCAGAGCCGCCTCGAAAATGACCGGGAAAGCCGCGGTTACTTGCTCTTCAGCTTCTCCAGCTCGGCGATGAAGGCCTTTGGCCCGCCCGGCTGGTAGCCGAGTTCGCCGACCTTTTTACCCTCGGAGTTGAGGACGACGATCGTCGGGTAGCCTTGGATCTTGAACTCGCCCTGGAGCTTCGCGTTCTGCGCCTTGATCTCCTTCGACTGCTCTTTGCTGCGCGGGAAATCCAGCTCCACGAGGACGAGGTTTTTCTTCGCGTACTCGCCGAACTCGGCCTGGGAGAAAACCTCCTTGTCGAGCTTGATGCACCAGCCGCACCAGTCCGAGCCGGTGAAGTCGAGCAGCACGAGTTTCTTGTCCGCTTTCGCCTGCGCGAGCGATTTGTCGTATTCCTCCGACCAGCCGTCTTTGGCGAGGGCGAGGGTGGAGGCGAGGGCGAGCATCGCGAGGATGCCGGTGAGTTTTGCGAGGATTGTTTTCATAGGTTGGAACAGACGGCGGTTGGGATGGGATTGTTCGAGAAAATCGGCGCGGTCACTTGGTCTTCAGCTTTTCGATCGCGGCGATGAACGCCTTTGGCCCGCCTTCCATGTAGCCGAGCTGGCCGATCTGCTTGCCCTCGGAGTCGAGGATGAAAATGGTCGGGTAGCCTTTGATCCCGTACTCGCCCTTGAGCTTTTCGTTCTGATCCTTCGTGTGCTTTGGCATGCGTTTCTGCTGCGGGTAGTCGAGCTCGATGAGCACCAGGTTTTGCTTCGCGTAGTCCTTGAATTCCTTTTCGGAGAAGACCTCCTTGTCGAGCTTCATGCACCAGCCGCACCAGTCGGAGCCGGTGAAGTCGAGGAGCGACATTTTCTTTTCCGTCTTCGCCTGCGCGAGACCTTTGTCGTAGTCGTCCGTCCAGCCGGGCTTGGCGAGCGCCATGCCGGCGGTGAGGGCGAGGATCGCGAACGATCCGGTGAGTTTGGTGAGGAACGTTTTCATAGGCCCGGAATGACGCGCCTCCGCGCGCGATTGTTCAAGTCAATTCCCGGCCTGTGCGAGTTTCAGCCCGACCGCGCCGACGACCGCGACCAGACCGCCGAGCACCGCGCGTCGCGTGGGGCGGAGGCCATCCAGGAAAAAGGAGAGCACGATGGTGACGAGCGGCGATGTGGCGATGATCGGCAGCACAATCCCGCTCGGCGTGGTCCGCAGCGCCCACTGGTAGCAGCCCACGCCGATGGCCGGCCCGGCGAGCGCGTTCGCCACCACGAACGGCCACGCCGCGCGCCAGCTCCCCGGCGGACGCACCGCATCGTCTGCCGCGCGCGATTTTCGCATGAGCCAAAATGCGAGCACCGTGAGCAGCACGCCGCCGATGGCGCGCTGATAGGCCGCCGTCCCGCCGTCGATCGGGAAATGCGTGAGCGCTGCGACATCATTCGCCTTCCGGCTCACGACCGCGCCGAGCGCCTGCCCCAGCGCCGAGCCCGCGCCGAAAAGCGCGCCGATCCAAAACGTCCGCCGATCCACCTCCAGCCCGCGATCCGGCGCGAGCGCCACGGCCACGCCCGCGAGAATCACCGCCGCGCACGCGAGATCGACCGACCGCAGCGTCGTCCCCAGCCACGCCCACTCCGCCACCGCGGCGATGGGCGCGGCGAGACATTGCGTGAGGAGGATTGCCAGCCGCGGCCCGATCCGCGGCAGCGCGCCAAAGAGCGCCATGTCGCCCAGTCCGAAGCCGATCACCCCGCTCAGAAAAAACCACGGCAGCGACGCCCCATGCAGCCCCGCGCCAAACGCATGCGCCCATCCCGCCAGCAGCACCGTGGCCAGACAAATGCGCGCCAGATTCGCCCTCGGCCCGCCGAGCATCCGCGCCGAGCGCGCGGCGAAAATCACCGACAGCGAAAAGAAAATCGTGGTGAGAAACGAGGCGAACATGCGGCGCGAGCCGCGCAGTCAGCCGCGCTTTGCCCGTCTTGTCCAGCGCCCGCCTGCGCTGCGTCAGCTTTTCAAAAACTGCTCGAATGCGCCGCCGAAAAGATCGCGCACGTCGCGCTCGATCTCCGCGCGGGTCGGCTCCCAGCCGGTCGCGGCGAGCTCGTCGTATTTCTTCGCGAGCACTTTGCCGATGATCGCGCGCGAATGGCTCCATTTGTAGATGAGCTGGTCGAGCACGCGGCAGTCGCTGTGCTGCGGCGTCATCGAGAGGCCGATGAGTTCCAGCCGCATGCGCGTGATCTCCTTGATGATCGACGGATTGTTCAGGAACCACCAGCAGCCGAAGACGTGCAGGTTGCGGAACTTGCGCGCGGCGACGCAGAGCCCGTGCTGGTTTTCGCGCGCGAGCATCGTGCAGAGGAATTTGTTTTCGGGAAATTGCGCGCACAGGTTTTCCACCGCGCCGACATCGCCGAGGCCCACGCTGTCGCCCGCGAGCCGGAGTTGCGGGTTGACGCTGCGCTTCACGCCGATCATCAGCGCAAAGGCCTGCCCGTGCTCGCGTCCGTGCGGCAGGATGGCGTGCTCGATGAGCCGCGCCGTCGGCGTATCCGAGGGAAAGGCGAAGTCCGGTGCGAGCGAGGCCATGCAGTACTGCGCGTCCATTTTCCGCGTCCAGTCGGCGAGAAAGCGGCGCACTTCGCCGAAGGTCTGGCCGGAGAAATCCGCGCGCACATCGTAGCCCCACGCGTGGAGTTTCGGCGCGGTGTTTGCCCAATCCACGAGCAGCAGATCGATCCGCAGCGCCGCGACGAACCGCTCGTCGCGCACGAAGCCGCGCTCCCACACGGGCCGCTCGGCATCGTCGAATGGTGAGTTCGTCATGCAGATTTTCCGCACGTTCGCCAGTTCCATGCAGCGCGTGGTGAACTCGCCCGTGCTCGATTTTGCAAAGTGCTTTCGCAATGCCGGAAGGTCGCGCTTTTGCACATCGAGCCCGAGCAGATGCAGCACCGTGAGCACGCCGCGGCAGGCTTCGGAAATCGGCGAGTGCTTTATAAACAGCGCGTCCCAAATCATGTCCGCCTGCTGCGTTTTCGAAAGCGCCCAGAATTTTTCGTAGGGCAGATCGAAATGCCGGAAACCCTCCGCGACGAGGTAGTGATAGACGAGCAGCTCGTCGATGCCCCAGAGCAGCAGCCCGCCAAACGCAGGGTCGTAGAGATGCGTGTGGATGTCGAAAGCGGGCGTCGTCTCGACGACAACGCTGACCTGCTGGCGGAGGGATAGTTGCTGGTGCATGGGGGCTTCTCGTCTCGCGTCTGTGGGCATGGCATTCAAGTGGACAAACGGTTTACCCGGCAACCGGTTTCACCACTTCGCCAGTTGCCCGGGAAAAAGGCAATGCGCGCAGTCGGAGACATCGCGCAGGCAGAAATCCTCATAGATTTGCAGCAGCCCTTGCTGGAGCGCGGCGTGTTTCAGGAACTCGGCGGCGCGAGGGCTGTCGGCGAAAAGGCGGAGCGCGGCGACTTCCACGCGCTGGTTGGTCAGCGGGGCGCGCAGGGTTTTGAAGCCGGTCCAGCGCGTTTC
>JANXSB010000134.1 GCA_025352865.1 Chthoniobacter sp.
CCTTACCGACCCGGTTTACTCTGGAGAGCACCCTCGCCCCCTCTCTCTTTCTCCTCACCGACCCAAACCCAAACCCCAACCCCGTGGGCGCGAAACTGACCTGGGACATGCCGGGCATCCTTTGGGATACCCCCGGCCTGACCTGGGACGGCGACCAAGCGCGGTTTTCCCTCTCGTTCCCAAAGTTAGCGCCAGCGCTTTGGGAACGCGGGCGGGTGGCTCATGGCTGGGAGGTTGGCACGGGAAAGATTGCGCGGACATCCCCGATGATTTCTCAGGCGGGCGTCTTGGGCACCGGCGGCTTGATGAGAAAGGTCAGCGCCGCTCCGAGCAGGAGCAGCGCGCCGGCGGTGATGAACGAGGACTGGTAGCTGCCTTTCGCCGCGGTCGTGAGCATCTGCTGGACGCGGCTGAGGACGAAGCCGCCCACGCCCCACGCGGTGAAGAGGATGCCGTAGTTCATGCCGAAACTTTTCAGGCCCCAGAGGTCTTTGGTGTAGGACGGAAAGAGCGCGAGGTTCGCGCCGTAGTTTGCGCCGATGAGCGCGGCGACGTGCACGATGACGACGGGCGTCGTCTCCTTCGAGGCGGTGACCGGAATGGCGATGAACATGAGCAAGGCCTGGATGGTGAGGACGAGGCACAGCGTCCAGCGACGCCCGATTTTGTCCGAGAGCGTGCCTGCGAGGACGCGTCCGCCGGCATTCCCGATGGCCATGATGGCCACGGCGACGAAGGCCAGTTCGCCCATGCTCTTTTTCGCCATGCCGCTGATGCTGCCGATGACCATCAGCCCCGCTCCCGCGCCGATGAAATAGATGAACCACAGGAGCCAGAAAGTCGGCTGGCGCAGAATCTCGCCGGGCGTCGCATGGTTGGGCGCAACTGGCGCGGCGCTGCCCGCGGGCGGCTTCGGCCCGGCAATGAAACCAGCGGGCGGATTCACGAGCATCTGCGCGAGGCCGCAAACGATCACGACGAACGCGACGCCGAGAATGAGCATCGAGGTTTTCACATGGTACTGGCCGAGCAAAAACTGCGACGTGGGCGCGAGATAGACGGGCGCGAGGCCGAAGCCCGCGACGACGAGGCCGGCGATGAGGCCGGTCTTCGAGGGCGGAAACCATTTCAGCGCGGGCGGCGTGGCCGAGGAGTAGCCGAAACCGATACCGATGCCGGTGAGCACGCCGAAGCCGAGCAGCCACACGCCGTAGCTGTTCGAGGTCGAGGCGAGCACGAAACCCGCGCCGACGAGCAAGCCGCCGATGGAGGCGGTGAGGCGCGGGCCGAATTTATCCTGGCAGCGACCGGCGACGATCATCGTGAAGGCGAAGACGAGGCAGCAGAGCGCGTAGGGATCGTTGAGCTGCGAGCCCTGCCAGCCGAACTCCTTTTCGATTGCGCCCTTGAACATGCTCCATGTGTAGAGGATGCCGAGGGCGAGGTTGATGCCGAGGCCGGAGGAGGCGACGAGCCATCCGCGGTTTTGCGCGTCGGCTGCGGAGTTGTCTGGAGGGAGGCTCATGGGTGGGATTTGAGAAAAGGGGATGTCAGGCGCGCGGAGTCAGGCGCTCCTCGATCTCGGCGAGGATGGCGTGGGTCGGGTCGCGGTCGTACTTGTAGTCATCCAGCTCGAACTCGCCCTTCCGCCCTTCGATCTCGTAGCGCACGGTGGCGAGCCCTTTGGCGTCCCACTTTTTTTTGCCCACGCCGGTGATCGCGGAAAACGGCACTCGCCGGCCCGACGGCGTATGCACGGCGTCGGCGTCGGTCTTCACCACGCGGCCTTTTTGCGTGGCCCAGTAGGCGAGCGTGATGACACCGAGCAGCGCCGCGAGACCGCCGAAGGCAAACTGGCCGACGATGTCCTGCTGCGTGAGTTCCTTGTGCTCCGGCACCTCGCTCCAGCCGCGGCTTTTCGCGTAGTCGGGCCATTCGGTGAGCTGCTGTTTGGCCTCGTATTCTTTGTAGGCGTTGAAGCGCTCGTTCTTTTTCGGGTAGCCGATTTTTCCGTCGTAGAAAAACCACCCGCCGATCGCGAGAAGGAAGAGCGCGACGAAGAGTTTCTGCTTTTTCCAGATGGGTGTGACGCGGGCTTCGGCGGGCATGGCGCGGGAGTGTCGGGAGAGTGGTGCGGGGTGACGAGGGAAAAAAGCGGCCGTCATTGCTCGGCGAAACGCGAGTGGATTTGGGCCACGGCCCACGCGGCGTGCTCGGCGATGAGCGGCTCGGGGTCTTGCGCGACGCGCTCCAGAGCGGGGAGGTCGTCGGCGGTGCCGGTGTTGCCGAGGGCCGTGCAGACGTTGCGGAGAAAGCCGCGGCGCTTGATGCGCTTGATGGGCGACTTTTTGAAAAGCGCGCGGAAGCCGTCGTCGTCGAGCGCGAGGAAATCGCGGAGCGTCCAGCGGTGGACGAAGTCGCGCGCGGCGAAGGCGCTCTCGGTGGCGGCTTGCGCGAAGCGGTTCCACGGGCAGGCGGCGGCGCAGTCGTCGCAGCCGTAGATGCGGTCGCCGATGAGCGGGCGCAGATCCTCGGGGATGCTGCCTTTCAGCTCGATGGTGAGGTAGGAAATGCAGCGGCGCGCATCGAGCTCGTGCGGCGCGGTGATCGCGCCGGTGGGACAGGCGGTGATGCAGCGCGTGCATTTACCGCAGCGGTCGGGCAGGGGATCGTCGGGCGCGAGGTCGAGCGTGGTCAGGATTTCGGCGAGGAAAAACCACGCGCCGAGCTGCGGGTGGATGAGCATGGTGGACTTGCCATGCCAGCCCGCGCCGGCGAGCGCGGCGAAGTCGCGCTCGAGCATCGGACCGGTGTCCACGTAGCAGCGCTGGCGTCCGCCGCGCGCAGTGAGCCAGGCGTCGAGCGTGCGGAGCTTGGGCTCGATGAGGTCGTGGTAGTCGTCGCCCCACGCGTAGCGGGCGATGCGGCCAGGTAGGGACGGCACTCCGTGCCGTCCGCTGGGCGAGCGGAGCGAGGTGGTGGGCGCTTCGGATGCGG
>JANXSB010000144.1 GCA_025352865.1 Chthoniobacter sp.
CATAGACAAGAAGCGCGAGAAGGTGAGCCAGATGCGCCACTATCTCGACTCGAAGCACAAAGACTACGCGAACGCCGACGGCACGATGACCGACGAGCAGAAGCGCGAGCATCTGAAAAAATACGAAGCCGACATCATCACGCCCGCCGAAGCCGCGGCGTGGAAACGCGGCGCGTCCAACGCGGGCTACCACTACCTCGGCTGCGCGAAAACTTTCGCACTCATGGGCAAAGCATTCGCGGAGGCGAATCTCGGGATGATGCGCGGCAGACAGGAAAAGTGACCCATCGCTTCACACAAAAAACTAAGAGCATGTCGAAAAAGTCCAAGAGAAGTCTCGCGCGAAGCCGCAAAGTTTCCCTCGTGAAAACGTCCTCCTTTGCGGCTCGGTGTCTTTGCGCGAGCCACTTTTTCAACACTCTCTAAAGAGAACCATGAAGCGCCGGCTCGTCTTTCTCACTCTCCTCGCTGTCGTCTCCGCTCGTGCGGCGGACAGGCCCAACATCATTTTCATTTTCTCGGACGACCATGCACAGCATGCCATCTCGGCCTATGGATCGAAGGTCATCCAGACGCCGCATCTTGATCGGCTTGCGAGGGAAGGCGCACGTTTCACGCGTTCGTTTTGCTTGAATTCCATCTGCACGCCCAGCCGCGCCACACTGCTCACCGGACAGTATTCGCACTTGAACGGCGTGCCTGCTTTCAACCGCTTCGATGGCTCGCGCGACCATGTGGCCAAGCATCTACAGGCGGGCGGTTATCACACGGGTATCATTGGCAAATGGCATCTCGGCAGCGATCCCACGGACTTCGACCGCTGGTTGGTGCTGCCCGGTCAGGGCGCTTATTGGGATCCCGCTTTCCTCGCGCCGGGTCGCACGCTGACCATTGAGGGCCATTGCACGGACATCATCACGGAGCTGGGTTTGGAATTCCTCAAGACGCGCCCCAAGGACAAACCGTTCTTTCTCATGCTGCATCATAAAGCGCCGCACCGAAATTGGGCGCCCGCCCCGCGGCACATCGCGATGTTCAAAGACAAAGTCATCCCCGAACCGGCGACGCTCTTCGATGATTACGCCACGCGCCCAACCGCGCTGCCTGCCAACGAACAGACCATCGCCCGCGACCTCAGTCGCCGTGATCTGAAGCTCGCCGAAGTGCTGCTGCGCGGGAAACGCCAGCGCGATTACGTGGACGCCGCGATGCCGCAATTCGGCGAGGCCAACGTCGGGCATCTCTTGGAGCTGTTCGGCAAAGTGGACCAGCTCGAAGCTGCGGTGTTTCCGAAAGTAGCGAACATTCTCGAATCGAAAAACGCCGGCTACGAAATGATCGGCACCGACGGCCTGAGTTGCATCGTGTGCCATGAATTCAACGGACAGAAATCCGGCGAGATGAGCGCGCTCGACCTCGCGCGTGTGACCGAGCGGCTAAAAAAGAACTGGTTCGCGCTTTACATGCGCCAGCCGTCGCGCTTTCACCCGACGGTCATCATGCCGAGCTTCTGGCCAGACGGACAATCCACGCGCCCGGCCATCCTCGGCGGCGACACCGCGCAGCAAATCGAGGCGCTGTGGAGCTATCTCGAAGACGGCACGCGCGCGAAAAAACCAGTCGGCCTTTCCCGGCAGTCGAACGAACTGCGCGTCGGCGACACCACGGAGATCTGCCGCGGGCAAAGCCCCGTGGGCTATCGCGGCATCGGCGTCGGCTATCCCGAGCGCATCAGCCTCGCCTTCGACTCCGGCGAAATGGCGCTGCGTCAGCTTTGGAAAGGAGACTTCGCCAGCATTGATTTGGGCCACTTCCAGCCGCGGGGAACCGACGCGATTTCCTTCCCGCCCGGCATCCCCTTCCACCGCCTGACATCGCTGGAGGACAACTGGCCCTACAAAGGAAAAACCAACCACGCTTTCCCGCAGGACCACGGATACCAGTTCCGCGGTTATACGCTCGACGCCGCGCGTAGGCCAACTTTGCTTTACCACTACGGCGACATCGCGGTGGAGGATTTCTTCGAGGACGCGCGCGATAAGGACGGCCAAGCCTACTTCAAGCGCACGCTCCGCTTCGACGCGCCCGTCGAGCAATCCCCATTTTACTTCCGCGCCGCCGCCGGAAAAAAGATCACCGCCACCGACCGCACGTTCACCGTGGACAAGCTCCAGGTCCGCATCACCAGCGACCACCAGGGCGTCGTCCGCGAAGGCGAAAACGGCGACGTCCTCATCCCCCTCACACTCCCGAAAGGGCGCTCCACACTCACTCTCGAATATCAATGGTAAACGCCCGCACCATCCTCATCCTCACCGTCCTCGCCCTCGCACCACAACTCCGCGCCGAAGAAGACCTCGGTGAAATGTGGGGCACTGCGGCGGAAGAGGCGAAGTATTATCCGATTGTCAACATCCCGATCCCGGCGGCCGTGCCGATGCGGCCGGGCGGGCTGGAGATTTTGCCGGACGGTCGCCTCGCGGTCGGCACGCGGCGCGGCGACATTTATTTTGTGAAAGGCGCATTCGATACCCCGCCGAAGCCCGAGTATCACCTTTTCGCCAGCGGGCAGGACGAGATCTTCTCCCTCTCGTGGCGTGACGGCGCGATGACGGCCACGACATGGGGCGAAGTCACCCGCATCTCGGACACCGACGGCGATGGAGTCGCCGACCGCTACGACACGCTGACGAACAACTGGGGCTACGGCGAGTATCATGAATTTGCCTTTGCCTCGAAGCACGATCCCGAAGGGAACATCTGGGTGGCGCTCGGCCTGAGCAGTTCCTACGAATCGCACAATCTCTTCCGCGGCTGGGCCGTGAAAGTCACGCCGGATGGGAAGATGATTCCCTTGTGCAGCGGACTGCGCAGTCCGGCGGGTGTAGGCCCGAATGCCGAAGGGGCGATGTTTGCCATCGAGAGTCAGGGTCCATGGAATGGATGCTGTTCGCTGAAGCACCTTAAAGAGGGTGCCTTCCTCGGACATCCCGCGAGCTATAATTGGTATCCATTTTCCGGCATGAAAGTGCCGGAGCGGGAGCCGATGAGCGACTCGCGCATGGGCATCGAAAAGAAGCGCGTGAAGGAACTCGTGCCCCCCGCAGTTAGGTTTCCCTATATTAAAATGGGCCGCTCGATTTCCGGTTTCCGGCTTAACAAAACCGGCGGCAAGTTTGGCCCGTTCGACGGCCAGCTTTTCCTGGGCGACTACAGCCTCAGCATCATCATGCGCGCGACCACCGAGCAAGTGAACGGCGTGTGGCAGGGCGCGTGTTATCCATTCCGCGAAGGACTCGCTACCGGCATCATGAACGTCGAGTTCTCGCCCAAAGGCCAGCTCATCGCTGCTGGCTTCACGACCAACCGCCAGTGGCCCGTCCGCGGGACCGAGCCGTTCGCCCTCCAGCGCATCGACTGGAGCGGTGTCGTCCCCTTCGAGGTCAAAGAAATCAACATCCGCAAAGACGGCTTCCTCCTCACCTTCACAAAGCCCGTGAACAAAGACACCGCCGCGCGCCCCGACACCTACACCATCACCACCTACACCCACATCTACCAGGGCGCATACGGCAGCCCCGAAGTGGACCAAACCACCCCGCGCATTACCGAAGCCACCCCCTCCGCCGACGGCCTCACCGTCTATCTGCATCTGGATAAAATCACCGAAGACCACATCCACGACTTCGACCTCGGCAAAGTCCTCGCGCAGGCCGGTCAGCACCTTCTGCATAATAAGGCATACTACACCGTGAACGAAATCCCCCGTGAGTAGCGGCGGGAAAAAGGAAATTAATCCACGAGTCCATTCGCGAGTGGACTAAAAAATGAACAGCTCACTCATAAACATTGGCATCGCATTCTGCATAAGTCTTGGTGCCTTTTCGAGCAAAGCAGCGGATGCTCCCGGCCTTTACTCCTTCGAGCGCAATCCTAATGAGCCTGTCCTGTTCAAAGCGACGACGGTGGATGTTAGCGGCGAGACTGTGCCCACTGTTTATATGGGGCAGATTGCACAAAATGGTGGGATAGACTTAACGCCAAACAATGGCTTTTTTGACTACAATTGGTGCGCGGGCGGAGACCTGGGCGACTCCAGCCCGGAGGAGTTCGAGTTCTATGTCAGTCGCTGGAAATACAAATACTTGAACAAGCGTCCCAGCTATGACCCGAATCATGCGACGGGGCTTGGTGATGTGCGTTGGTATTTGTGGTGCCCAAAGGAAGGCGATGTCACGGCGACATTCTATATGGACGTGCCGCCCGAGGAATCCAAAGAACCGTGGGAGGTAAAAGTTGGCGAGGAAGTGCAAAGCCTTCAATTAAACCCAAGCGAGGATGGTTTGCCGCAACAACAAACGCTGACGTTCAGGGTGAAGAAGGCAGGCAAGTATCCTTTCTTCATGGGGCGTGGCAAAACACCGCTCGGTCCGGTGACTAAGATTTACGGTGTGCGCTTGAGCGGAAGTGCGATTGCCGAAGCTAGTTTGCTGCGCGGCTCCTGGACTCCCGAAGGGGTCGTGTGCGGCTATTGCACGCCGAAGGAATGTGCTGCGCCGACGATGTGGGTTTTTGAAACGCAGAATACCGGGAAGGATTATTCCTACACGCCTCTCTTAATTCGCAGTGGCTATTTCGGCAGCCTATTTAGCACTGATGGCGCTGTGCCTAAGAATGGCAGCTTTAACTTTTCCATGTGGGTGAATGAGCCGATGCCGCCAAATGAAAAGATGCCGCGACTCATCGGCACCGGCCTCGTCGGTGCGAAATGGAGCACGTTTGGCAACGAGGGCGCGGGGATTAAGTTCGACAACGCGATTACTTATCCCGATGGCACCGACCGTATTATTCAGGCGTTGCGCATTGAGTTCAAAGAACACCTGTGGACTTACTTTGCCTATTGGTATGACGAGAGCGCCAAGCTTTGGAGACTCTATGCCTCGGCTCAGGAATACGATGCCAATTCGCCGGATGTCCTCACCAAAGGCACGACGCGCGAAGTGGGAACCTTTGTTGAAGTGCCGTTTTCCTGTGGCATTGGCCGCATTGGCGACCGGCATATCGGCGTGAAGCGACGCGGTTGGTTTTATGGAAGCGACGGGCAATTCTATCGCGCCAAGATGGGTTGGAGTGGTTGGACCAACGGCGAAGCACTCCCGACCGATGTTTACCGCAAGGGTGCTACGGAGAAACTAGTTTTTGGGAAAGACCAGGCGCTGTTTGATCCGCGCCATGTCGAATATATGAGCGACTATGCCACGGAGGGCTGGATGGCGGCTTATACCGGCGGCTTTGAACGCTATCCTTCGTATGTGACGGGCCCGACGGAGCCGCCCGCGACGACCACCGATCAGAAGCCGGAATACATGCAGCCCGACAAGGTGCGGCAGTTGTTTGAGCTGCCTGTGGAGTTTGGTGGCTCGAAAGTTTCTGCTATCCACTCCGCTGGAGCGGTCATCGAATATGAGATCAAAAAGACGGGGCCGAATTCGCGCGCCACGCTTTATTACGGCACGCACGATGGCATCACTTTTCTGCACAAAACGAGCAACGGGCATGGCTCCAAAGCGGAAATGGAAATGAACTCTCCCGAGCGGACGTGGCAGGACTCGTTGCCTGAGAAAGGGATCCAAAAAGGTGGTTCGCGATTTGAATTGAGCGGACTCAAGCCGGGCACCACTTACTACTTCCGCCTGTTTGTGACGCATGAGGAAGGGAAGAGTTGGGATTACGAATCGGGGAGTTTCACCACTCATAACAATTAGCGCCTTTATGCCAAATCTCATGCGCCACCTTTCTTGCGCACTCGCGTTCCTTTTATCCTGCGCCTCCCTCCGTGCCGACGATGGGCCGCAATGGCTGACGTATCCGGGCGGAGAAGGCCCAGTCAAAGGCAAGCGGGTGGTGCTGATTGCGGCGGACCAAGAGTATCGCAGCGAGCAATCCATGCCGATGATGGCGAAAATTCTCAGCACGCATCATGGGTTCGATTGCACGGTGCTTTTCGCGGTGAACGAGAGGGGCGAGGTGGACCCGACGATGCCGGTTTATCCGGAGAAAGGGCAGCCGCTCAAAGAGCATCACATCTCCGGTCTGGAGCAGCTCGCTTCGGCGGACCTCGTGGTCTTTTTCCCGCGCCTGCTGACGCTGCCGATGGCGGAGCGGGAGCTGATTGTGAAGTATGTGGATTCGGGGAAGCCGATCATTTCGCTGCGGACGGGGAATCACGGGTTTCACGCGGCGCTGCCGTATAAGATCAACGGCCAGCCGGTGCGCTGGGGCGAGGATATTCTGGGCGGAACGTTCATGGAGCATCATGGGCGCTATCATGCGGACTCGACGCGCGGGAATATCGTGCCGGAGCAAAAGGAGCATCCGATTTTGATTGGGGTGAGCGACATCTGGGGGGACTCGGATGTTTATCGGACTTACAAAGCTGGCGGGAGCTTGGATTGCCCGCAGATTTCACACCCACTCCATGAGACGCTACAATGTGCCCATCCTCCTCGCCATCATCCTGCCCATCGCCGCGGCTGCCTTCTGGCTCGTCAGCACTTCCCGCGCGGCGACGGAGACGCCCGAATACAAGGTCATCCGCACCGACGAGGAATTCGAGATCCGCGACTACCCGGCGCTCACCATCGCGACCACGCCGATGAACGACGATGGGATGAACGGCGGCTTCCGTGAGTTATTCCGCTTCATCACCGGCAAGAATGAAGGCGTGGAGAAGATCGAGATGACCGCGCCGGTCCTGATCGACACTGCGAAGGATCACAAATCGATGAGCTTCATCATGCCGAAGAAAGCCGTGGAGAAAGGCGTGCCGAAACCCGCGGGCGAAACCGTGAAGCTGGGCAAGGTGGAGGCGGCGAAATTTGCGGTGCTGCGCTTCGCAGGTGGACGCACGGCGGAGAATGAAAAGGCGGCCATCGAGAAACTCAAGGCCTGGCTCGCTGGGCAGAAGACCGCGCACAAAGGCGATCCAATCTTTGCCTACTACGACCCGCCGTGGACGCCTGTTTTCCTGCGTCGCAACGAAGTGATGATCCGAATCGAAAAGCACCATGACTAAGCCCGCCGCTCACTGCCTGCTCGCCGCGCTCGCGGGACTTCTGACTGCGTGCGCTTCGCCACGGATTTGCACGCGCGAGATTCGGAAGTCTGAGCCGGGAGCAGTGGCGCTACTTAACGAATCGCAGCGCGCGCACGGACGAACGGCATTCACGAAAGTCCACGATCTGAGCGTGCGCTACGAAGGCCGCTGGGCCTCGATCGGGCCGCGCTTTCAGCCCGTGCTCTCGGACACCGGGTTCCGACGCGGCTCCGAGGAACGTCTGCTCGTCGGCGAGCGCATCTTCGCGCAGGAGCACTCGGGGCCGGCGGGCAAAAAGCTCGTCGTTCGCGTTCCGGGCAAGGTCTCCGTCGCCTACAACGGTGCGCTCTCCAACAACGACGAAGCCAAGCGCGCAGCGGCCCTCGTCGCCGATGCCTACACGTTGTTTCTGCTCGGGCCATTTTACTTTGATCGGCCCGGCATCACGCTTGCAACCTATGGCGAGGCCATCGTGGACAAGGCGGCTTGCGACGAAGTGCTCGCCGTCTTGCGACCGGGATTCGGCGAAGCGAAGGAAGATCGCGTGATCCTTTTCATCGACCGCGCCACCAAACAACTCCGACGTGTGCGCATGACGCTGAGCGGCCTCGAAAGCACGCGCGGTGCCGAGGTCGATGTGACCTTCCGCAATTTCCGCACGATCGGCGGCATTCTCTGGCCGACGGATTTCGACGAACGCATCCGCGTGCCTTTCGATCTTCACGCTCACCACTGGCGACTGCTCGGGCTGGAAATCAACCGCGGCTTCCGCGCCGCGGACCTCACGCTGGCCGGATTGAAAGGTCGCGCGTCAGCACCGACTTCGCCGCTGCCCGCGCAATGACCGATCACCTCCGCGGCCTCGCCTGGGGCTCCTTCATCGGCGACGCGCTGGCGATGCCCGTGCATTGGTATTACGACCGCGCCGCGCTCCACCGCGACTACGGCACCGTGCGCGACTACCTGGCACCACGAAACCCGCATGCTGACAGCATCCTCTGGCGTTCCGAATACACCCCGCTCAACGAACGTGGCGACATCCTGCGCGAACAGGGGCAATACTGGGGTCAGCGTGGCATTCACTATCATCAGTTCCTCCACGCCGGCGAAAACACGCTGAACCTGCAGCTCGCGAAAATGCTCATCGAGTCGCTCGTCGCGCGTGGTGGCTACGACGCGGACGACTATCTCCGACGCTACATCGAGTTCATGCTCACGCCCGGCCAGCACCGTGATACCTACGTCGAGGAGTATCACCGGAAATTCTTCACCGCGTATGCGCGCGGCACCGCTCCGCGCAAATGCGCTGGCAGTGACATCCACATCGGCGGCCTCGCGCATGTGGGAACACTTTGCACGTTCTTTGCCGCAGACATCACGGCCGCTCGTAAAACCGTCCGCGAACACATCGGTCTCACCCATCGCAGCGATGAAGTTCTCGCCGCCGGAGACGCGCTGACCCGGATGCTCTGCGCCGTGGCTCGGGGTGCCGATCTGCGCGAAGCCATCTTTAAGCACGGCGCCGCTTGGTTCTCGAAACGCAAGGCCGAGCAGTGGTCGCGCGAGCCGGACGAAGTCGTGATCGGACATCGCGTGAGCCCCGCTTGCTATATCGCCGACGCCTTCCCGGCCTCGCTCTATCTCGCGTGGAAATATGCCGATGATTTCGAGGCGGGTATTATCGCAAACGCCAACGTCGGCGGCGATAACTGTTACCGCGGCGCGGTCGTCGGCGCACTGCTCGGAGCCGCTTCCGGCACGGCTCGGATGCCGGAGAGATTCGTCAATGGAATCTACGACACCGCGCGCCTGAGAACGCAGATCGATTCACTGCTCGCCATCCGCACCGCATCGCTCGCGTGGCGCGAGACCAACGGGCGCACGAACTGAAAGGTGCTGCCAAGCCTTCTCTACGGAGGATCTTTCTCAAGCGACTCAGCATTCAAGATGCGGCGCTTGATCTTGCCAAACTGATCGACCAACTCAGCCCATATCTCTTTCCCGTCCCAGCTGCGGCCAAGCGCCTCGAAGAGTTCCACCAAAATTGAATCGTTGGAAAAATCTGGCACCCCAAACCGGGGTAATCTTGATCCCGAGCAAATCGGAGCGTGGGTAACTCGACCGCGGATATTTCAGACGCTGTCTGAAAAATGCAGCTCAAATTCTCCCGACACTGTCGGGAATTTCTCGGAGCTTCCTGCCAAATTTCCTACCAAAAACGTGATAGGAAAGTGGCGGGTTATGGCGGCAATTGGCGGACAGGCGCAGGTGTCATGGGAATCACCATATCGCCCGCAACCCTGCTGTTGGCGGTCATTGGCGGACACTGCCCGACAAAATGCCACTTAACGCTAGGAGTTCGAACCCCCTAGGCTCCAGTTACCTTGGCTCGGCACGTTGCGAATCCAACTGCAAAACCCCATTTCGCCGCCGCTCCCAAGGCCAAAGCCCGGCGGTACGCGGAAGGTTGTCGGCGCTGTCATCTAAATGTCCGCCGCGTAGGAAATCAGACGGCGGTAGTGGCGGAGGATTTCGGAGAGCGCCAGAACAAAGGCGCGGCGTTGCAAGTCCATCGGCGCGTGATGCGGTGATTCGAGGATGATCTCGAAAGGCGCGGGCGTGCTGCCCGGAGGCGCGCTGAGGATGCCGTCGTAGGCAGTGCGGACGATGCCCTCGACGGCGTGGAAGCCGTCAATGACTCGCGCCTGATTGACCGGCAGCGCGGCTTCGGCGGCAGCAAGCGCGGGCTTCATCAGGTGCTCGGTCATGGTGTGGCCGCGGATGAAGCCGTAGAGGCCGTCGCTCGTGTCGTCGGAGTGGAGAGAAATGATTCCGTGGAATTTGTTGAGCAAGAGTTCGCGTTCGATGATACCGACCTCCGGCTCCAGCGATCCGCGCCAAAACTCGCGGTTCAGATCCTTCCCGCTACGTGAAAGCCGTGTGCCGTCCTCGTATCCCGTCGGATTGCATAGTGGATAGATATGAATTCGATAGGCGCGGCCCAGCCACGGGTTCGCCTCCAACTCCTGGAGCAGATCGACGAGCGCATGTACGCCCGCTGGTTCATCGCCGTGAATGCCCGCAAAGATCGCCAGCCGCACGACCGGTTCGCCGGTTTCATTTCCTCCGCGAAAAACCAGCCGCGGCAGCCAATGGCGATCTTCACCGACCCGCCAGAATCCCGTCGAATCCGCCCGCACTGACTGCGCGGTAGTGCCGACCTGGATGAAAAGCGGCAGCAGCAGTTTTTTGATCGAACGGCGTGTGCCCGGTGTCGGCGGGATCTCGATGGGTTTGGCGAGAGCGGGACGGACGGGACGCACGAGATCGACGAAATTGAGGAGTGACATGGGCAAATGGAGGCTGGTGGGAAAACGGACGGCTGGCGTGCGCCAGCCTTGAGTGTTTTCCGAAGCGGCGATAATTCTACTTAAGCAGTAGGAATTAACAAGCCCTTTTCCAAAAAAAATCCACACCGCTGTGCCGCGCCTAGCCGGCTGTCTGCCGCGCCGGGTCGCGGTTTTCGTCGAAGTCGATGTAGTCGAAGAGCGTCTGGATGTCGTCGCGTCCGGGTATGCCGCTTTCGTTTTTGCGTTGGGTCAGACGCTCGGAGGCTTCGTCGTTCCAGCCGCGTTTGCGCATGAATTCGTTCCAGATTTCGATGTCCTCTTCGCTCGGCTGCCGGCCCTGGGCCACGCACCAGTCGAGGATTTCCCCGTCGGTGCCGCCCTGGCGGACGCGCTCGGTGAGCGCGGGGTACTCGACCCACAAAAAGTGGACGCAGCGCTCATCGAAGCCGCCGCCGAGGTTCGCGAGGTAGTCGTCGGGCAGCGCAGCGGCCTGATGGAGGCGGATTTTGTCGAGCATGCGGCCAAAGTATTTCAGGCCGCGGACGGCGGCGTGCGGGCTGCGGAGATTCGGGACGTTCATGGGCGCGACGCTAGCCCGAAAATGAAAACCTGAAAGCCTGAAACCTGCGACCTGAGTGCCGGAATGCCGAAACTCAGGTCGCAGGTTTTAGCTCGCAGGTTTCCCAAAAAACTCCGCGCTGGACGGGGCCGGGCTGTTTGTCTCAGATGCGCGGATTCCCGACCACGGTGTGCCTTGCTTTCCTCCAAATTCTGAAACGATTTCCGGCGCTCGAATGAAGACGATCCTCATCATCGACGATGACGAAATCTGCCGGACGCCGGCGGCGATCCTGCTCCGCCGAGACGGTTGGAAAGTGCTGGAGGCGGAGGATGGCGAGAGGGGAATCGAAATGGCGATTGAGCATCGCCCGGAGGTGATCCTGTGCGACCTGCTGATGCCGCGGGTCAATGGCTACCACGTCTGCCGGGCGGTGCGGGAGCGGGAGGATTTGCGCGATACGAAAGTCGTGGTGGTGACCGGGCGGGATTATGAGGCGGACCGGCAGAGCGCGACCGAGGCCGGGGCGGACGATTACATGGTGAAGCCGATCGCGTTTGACGAGCTGCGCGCGATGCTGAAAAGGCTGGCTCCCGCGTCCGGCGAAGCTGAGGTGAGCGCCGTGCCGGTGAAGCGGGTGGCGAAGGAGCCCGCGACCGTGGCGGTGGCTGCGGTGCCCGCGGCGACGGAGCCGGCGAAGCCGGAGACGGTGGTGAAATTCTGGGGCGTGCGCGGGTCGATCCCGACGCCGGGGCAGTCCACGGTTTTCTTCGGCGGCAATACCTCATGCGTGGAGCTGCGTGTGGACGGCGAGATCATCATCCTCGATGCGGGCTCGGGCATCCGTCCGCTCGGGCAGGCGCTGGCGCAGGAGTTTGG
>JANXSB010000176.1 GCA_025352865.1 Chthoniobacter sp.
CGCCCGCGCGCAGGCAGAGCAGCAGGAGCGCGAAAAACTCACCGCCGAAAAGCAGGCCGAGGCCGCCGAACTCCACGGCCTCATCGGCACGCAGAAAGATCAGCTCGCCTTCCTCACCGAGCAGCGCGCCCAGCTCACGCACGAGCGCGACGAGGCGCTGGCCCAGGCGCACGCGCTTTCCGAGACGCATGAAAAGGAACGCCTCGCCCTCGCCGGTGAACGCGACCGCGCCGCCGCGCAATTTGCGAAGCTGAGCGACGAGCAGAAACGCCAGTCCGCCGCGCTCTCGGCGCAGCGCGACCACCTGCTCGCCGAGCGCGACCGCGCCGTCGCGCAGTTCGCAGAACTCACCGCCGCCCACCGCCAGCACGCCGAGGCGCGCGACACCGAGCGCCAGAATCTCGTCACCGCGCACGGCCAGACCGCCGCGCAGCTCGACGAAATCCGCGCCGCCCACGAAAGCCATGTCGCCGGCCTCGCCGAGAGCCACGCCACCGCCCTTCGCGAACGCGACGGAGCGCTCCACGCGGCGCAGGCCCTGAGCTTCGAGCAGCAGCAGCAGATCGAAACGCTCATCCGCGAACGCGACCAGGCCATCACCGACCGGCACACCGCCGGCGCGCAGGTCACGCCCGTCGTCGCGGCGCAGCGTGCGCAGATCGCGTCCCTCGCCGCCGAGCGCGACGTGCTCGCGCGCGAAAAGGCGCAGCTCGCCCACCAGTCCGCGACCTCCCGGCAGGCACTCACCGCGCGCCTCGGCAGCCTCGAGGAGGATTGCAAAAAACTCGCCGCCGAGCGGCAGGCCGAGTCCGCGGAGTTGCACGGCGTCATTGCTGCGCAAAAGGATCAGCTCGCCTCGCTCGCCGGGCAGCGCACCCAGCTCGCCGCCGAGCGCGAAGAACTCGAAACCCACGCCCACGCGCTCGCCGAGACGCACGAAAAGGAACGCGCCGCGCTCGACGCCCAGCGGCTCTCCGCGGTGCAGGAGCGCGAGCAGGCCGCCGCGCATTTTGCCAAACTGAACGCGGAGCAGCAGCGGCAGTTTGCCGACATCGCCGGACAGCGCGACCGGCTGCTCAAAGAGCGCGACGGTGCGCTCGCGCAGATCGCCCAGCTCAACGATACCCACCAGGCGCACGCTGCCGCGCATCACGCCGAACGCGAGAGCCTCGCCGCCGCGCGCGATCAGATCGCGGCCCACGTCGCGGAACTCCGCGCCACGCATCAAGGCGAGCTCGCGCCTTTGCAGGAGGAGCGCGACCTCGCCCTGCGCGACCGCGATGAAGTGCAGCGCCAGCTCGCCGCGCTCGACGAAAACCGGCGGCAGGAAATCGCCACCCTCCGGCAGGAGCACGCGCAGCAGACCGCCGCGCTCGCCGAAGGCGCGAAGCTGGCCGAGGCGCAGCGCGTGCAGCTCACCAGCGTGACCGCCGGGCGCGAGACGCTGCTGCGCGAAAAGACCGATGCAGCGAAACGCTTCGCCGCCGAGCGGCAGACGCTCAACCAGCGCCAGAAAGCGCTCGCCGCCGAGCGGGAAAAACTCCTCGCCGACCATTCCGCCGCCACCGGTGAACTCCACGCGCTTCTCGAAAATCACCAGACGCAGAACGAGGCGCTGACGCAGCAGTGCGCGGCGCTTTCCCACGAGCGCGACGAAGCGCTGAATCTCGCCGCCGAACACGACACCGCGCGCCAGCAGCATGCCGCCGCCTTTGAAGCCCACCAGCTCAGCGCGAGCGAGCAGCACGCGCAGACGACCGCGCATTTCACCGCGCTGGCCGGCGAGCAAAAGCAGCAGCTCGCCGAACTCGCCGGGCAGCGCGCGCAGCTCATCGTCGAGCGCGATGCCGCGCTGGCGAAATTCGCCGCGCTCGCCGAGACGCACCGCGGACAGACCGCCGCCGCGGAGGCCGAGCAGCAGAAACTCACCGCCGCGCGTGAGCATGCCGTCGGGCAGATCGCGGAAATCCGCGCCGCCTTCGGACAGCAGCTCACCGCCGCTGGTGAGCAGCACACCGTCACGCTCCGCGAGCGCGATGCCGCCCTCGCCCGCAGCGGCGAGATTACCGCTGCGCAAAAGACGCAGCTCGAAACTCTCACCGTGCAGCGCGACGCGCTGCTGCGTGAAAACGCCGAGAACGCCCAGCGCGTCGCCGCTGAGATCGAGGCGTTGCGCGCCGAGATTGCCGCCCGCGATGCCGACCAGACCCACGCGCAGGAAAAAGCCGCGGCGGCGGCGGAGTTCGCGCAAATCATCGACGGCCACAAGAACCAGATCGCGTCCCTCGCGAAGCAGCGCGCCGCTTTCGCCGCCGAGCGCACCGAGGCGCTGGCCCGCATCGAGGCGCTGACCGCGGAGCGGAAACAGGAAGCCGCCGCGCTCGCCGCGCAGCGAGCGGAGCTAGTGCGCGAGCGCGACGACGCAACCGCGCGTTTTGCACAACTCACCAAGGATAACGCCGGTCATCTCCAGGAACTCGCCGCCCAGCGCGTGGAACTCGTTGCCGAGCGCGACAAAGCTCTCGCCGATCTCGCCGAGAGCCGGATCGCGGCGCAGAACGAGATCAACGCCACCCGCGCCGCGCACCAGACTGCGCTCGCGGAACGCGACGCGGCCGCCGTCAACACGCACAAAACCATCGAGTCGCAGTCCGCGCAGATCGCCGCGTTGAAGGACGCCCGCGAAACCTTTGCCGCTGATCACGAGACGCACCTCGCCTCCGTCCACGCAGCCCACAGCGCGACGCTCGGCGAGCGCGACGACGCATTGGCCGCGCTGCGCAAGCAGCACACCGCGCAGAAAAACCAGAGCGCCCATCTCCAGACGCAGCTCACCGCTTTCCACGCGGAAAAGGAAAAGGCCGACGCCAGCCTCGCGCAGCTCGTGGCTGCGCACGGCGCGCAGCTCGCCGCGTTTGCCAGCGAGCGCGCGAGCCTCGTCCGCGCGAAAGACGAAAGCGTCGCCGAACTCACCGCCGCCGCGGCCGCGCAGCAGCAGCAGCTCGACGCGCTCACCGCCCAGCGCGACGACCTCCTGCGCCAGCGCGGCGAAATGATGACGCACTTCGGCGCCGTCGCGAAGGCGCAGAAGGCGCAGCTCGCCGCGCTCACCGAGCAGTGCACGAAGCTGCTGAAGGACAAGGAACAGCCCGTGATGCTCTTCGCGAACGTCAGCGATTCGCAACGCAAGCAGCTCGACGCGCTCACCCGCGGCACCGAGACGCTGCGTAAAGAGCGCGATGAGGCCAGCGCGCAGTTCGCGAAAATCAACGACGGGCAGAAGGCGCAGATCGACTCGCTCGTGAAACAGCGCGACCAGCTCGCGCAGGATCACGAGGCCGCGCGTGCGAGCCTTGCCGAAATTAACGACACGCAGAAAAAGCAGATCGAGACGCTCGAACGCGAACGCGCCGCCGTGCTCCGCGAGAAGGAGCAGGCCGTGACCCGCTTGAGCGAGGTCAACGCCGCGCAGAGCAAACAGATCGAGGCGCTCAACGCCCAGCGCGCGTCCATCGTGAAGGAAAAAGAGGAGGCGCTCGCCCGCCTCACGCATGTCGCCGATGCGCAGAAGCGGCAGATCGAGAGCATCGAGCAGGCGCGCGTCGTTTTGACGAAGGAGCACGAGCACGCCGTCGGCGGACTGCGCCAGCTCCACGACGCGCAGAAAAAGCACGTCGAGACCGCCGAAGCCGAGCGCCTCGCCGCTGTCAAAGCCCGCGACCACGCCGCCGCCGAACTCGCACGCCTCAACGACATGCAGCAAAAGCAGATCGACACGCTCACCCAGCAGCGCCAGCAGCTCGCGCAGGAGCGCGACCGCCTCGCCGCCGACATCGCGAAAAACAAGGAGGCTCGCGAAAAGGAAACCGGCGCGCTTGCGGCGGAAAAGGCCGTGCTCATTCGCGACCGCGAGGAGTCGCTGAAAAAATTCGCGCAGGTCGATACCGCGCAGAAGCAGCAGCTCACCACGCTCACGAAACAGCGCGACGAAGTTATCAAGGAGCGCGACCAGGCCCGCGCCGAAATCGCCAAGTCCGCCGACACGCACAAGCTCGCGCTCACCACGCACGGCCAGCAGCGCGAGGCCGTGCTGAAGGAGCGCGACGCCGCGCTTGCGCGCTTTGCCGAGGTCAACCAGGCGCAGGTCAAACAGCTCGAATCCCTCAACCAGCAGCGCGAGGTTTTGCTGAAAGAAAAGGACGCCGCGCTCGCCCGGCTCACCGACATCGCCAACGTGCAGAAGGCGCAGATCGAAACGCTCAGCAAAGAGCGCGACACCGTGGTGAAGGAAAAGGAAACGACGGTCGCCGAACTCACGCGCCTGAACCACGCGCAGCGGCAGCAGATCGCCGGACTCGAAGGCGATTCCATCGGTTTCATCCAAAAGCACGAGGAGGCGCTCAAGCAGCTCCAGGCCGTCAATGCCACCCAGCTCGCGCA
>JANXSB010000199.1 GCA_025352865.1 Chthoniobacter sp.
CCCGACCCTGCCAGTAGAACAGCACGAGGCAAAAGACAGCCGTCATCAGCGCGGTGGCGACGAACAGAATCAGCGCCACGCCCGCCAGCTTTCCGACGAGGTATTCGAACCGTGCGACCGGCTTTGCGAGGATCGTGTAGAGCGTGCGGTCCTCCATGTCCTTCGGCAGCAGCATGGCGGTCGAGAGCACGGCGAGCAGCATCGTGAAGACGGACATCGCGCCGAGGCAGACATCCATCACCGTCTGGAGCTGGCCCTGGAACGAGAGCGAAGCCATCGTGAGCGAAAGGCCGATGAGGATGAGCCCGAAGACGAGCATGAAGTAGAACACCTTCTGCCGGACGAGATCGCGGAACGTGTTCGACGCGATGGCCCATGTGCGGCGGAGCGAGAAGAGCTGGTGCGCGGAGGCGTGGGCTGCCGCGGCGGGTGCGGAGATTTCGGTGCTCATTTCTTTGCGGCGGTCACGTCGAGGAAGTAGCGCTCGAGATTCTGCTGCGGCTTGTGTGCGCCGAGCACGCGTGCGCCGCCGGCCTCGGCGCGTTCGCGCAATTCGGCGAGCAGGGCGGGCGAGACGTTTTCCAGCGTGAGTTCCGTCTGGTTTTCGATCGAGATGAGATCGTCGAGCGGCCCTTCGCGGACGAGCTTGCCGTGGTTCATGATGCCGATGCGGTCGCAGATTTCCTGCACCTGGCTGAGCAGGTGCGAGCAGAGCAGGACGGTGATGCCGCGCTGTTTCAGCCGCAGGATCAAATCGCGGATCTCATGCGAGCCCGCCGGGTCCACGCCCGCCGTCGGCTCGTCGAGCACGAGCAGCCGCGGGTCCTGCACGAGCGCCTGCGCGAGGCCGATGCGCTGGAGCATGCCCTTGGAATATCCGCCCACCCGCCGGTCCGCCGCGGACTCCAGCCCGACCAGCGCGAGCAGTTCGCGCGAACGGTCACGCAGCATTTTCCCGCCGAGGCCGCACAGCTTGCCGTAGAAATCCAGCGTCTCCGACCCGGTGAGAAATTTGTAAAAGTACGGATTCTCCGGCAGGAAGCCGACGGCCTCGCGGCTCTCCACGTCGCGGCTGTCGCGTCCGAAAATGCAAGTGCGTCCCGAGGTCGGCACGACGAGGCCGAGGACGATTTTCATCGTGGTGCTCTTGCCCGATCCGTTCGGTCCGAGCAGGCCGTACACGTGGCCGGGCTCGACGGTGAGTGAAAGCCCGTCCACCGCGGTGATTTTTCCGCGCACAAAGATCGAAGGGTTCGTGAACTCCTTCGTGAGATTCTCGATGGTGATCGCTGGGGCGCCCATTCGCGTCAAAACCTCCGCTGGGACTCGCACACGCCGATCAACCTTGCAGCTTCTTGAACCGCGCGCCGACGAATTCCCAGTGGATCACTTCCTGGAACGCCTTCACGTATTCGACGCGGCGGTTCTGATACTTCAGGTATTACGCGTGCTCCCACACATCAATGCCGAGCAGCGGCTGCCCGCCGGTGCTCAGCGGCGAGTCCTGGTTCGGCAAGTTTTCGATCACGAGCCTGCCCTTGCGCAGGACGAGCCACGTCCAGCCGCTGCCGAAGACTTTCATCGCGCTGTCGCCGAATTGCTCCTGCCATTTCGCGAAAGAGCCGAAATTCTGCTCCAGCGCCTTCAGCAGGTCGCCCTGCGGGCCGCCGGTCCCCTTCTTGAGATGCTGCCAGAAAAGCGTGTGGTTGAAATGCCCGCCACCGTGGTTGCGGATGTCCACGGCGGCGTTCTCCGGCGCAGTGTCGAGATGCGTGACGAGTTCCTCGACGGTCTTGGTCGCGAGCGAGGGCTCCTTCGCGACGGCGGCGTTTAGTTTTGCCACGTACGCCGCGTGATGCTTGTCGTGGTGGATTTTCATCGTCTCCGCATCAATGTGCGGCTCCAGCGCGTCGTAGTCGAAGCCGAGCGCCGGCAGTTTGAAAACCTCCGGCGGCGTGGCTGCGGGCTGCGCAAGTGCACCCGATGTGGCGAGCGCGCCCGTGGTGAGGACGATGGTCTTGATGGCGTTGCGGCGGGAGAGAGGATTCATGGTCGGAGAAGGGAAGGGGATTCCGTATAAGCGTGACTCCGCGAAAATGCCAGCGCGATGAGGGGAGGGGGAGAGTGCTCAGTGCTCAGTTGTCAGTGCTCAGATTCAGAAGGTGCGACTTCTGAGAACTGAGGACTTTTCCTCCCACGCGCCATCCCGGCCAAACTTCGCCACAACCATGAGCGCAGTTGCGCGCGCCGCGCCGCGGTGACAAGCTTCGCGCGATGACCAGCATTGATTGGGCGAAAGTCCGCGCAGACTTTCCGATCCTCGCGCAGCAGGTGAACGGCAAACCGTTGCTCTATCTCGACAACGCCGCCAGTTCGCAGAAGCCGCGCGCGGTGATTTCCGCGCTCGTAAATTACTACGAGCGCGACAACGCCAACGTCCACCGCGGGCTGCACGAACTCAGCTCGCGCGCGACCGACGCCTACGAAGGCGCGCGCGTGAAAGTGGCAAAGTATCTCGGCGCGGCGAGCGCGGAGGAGATCGTCTTCACGCGCGGCACGACCGAGGCGATCAATCTCGTGGCGCAGACGTGGGGCGCGCGGTTTGTGCGCGAGGGCGACGTGATCCTCCTCACGGAAATGGAGCACCACAGCAATCTCGTGCCGTGGCAGATGCTCGCGGAGCGCACGGGCGCGCGGCTGCGTTTTGTGCCCGTGGCGGAAGACGGCACGCTGGCGCTGGAGCGGCTTGGGGACTTGCTCACGGCGGAGGTGAAGATGTTCGCTTTCACGCACATCTCGAACTCGCTCGGCACGATCAATCCCGTGGCCGAGCTGTGCCGTGCGGCGCGCGCGGTGGGTGCGGTCACGCTCGTGGATGCGGCGCAGAGCATCGGGCATCTGCCGGTGGATGTACGGGAAATGGGCTGCGATTTTCTCGCTTTCTCCGGCCACAAAATGTGCGCACCCACAGGCAGCGGCGCGCTCTACGGGCGGGCGGAGTTGCTCGACGCGATGCCGCCGTGGCATGGCGGCGGGGAGATGATCGTGACCGTGAGCTACGAGCGCAGCACCTACAAGAAAGCGCCCGCGCGCTTCGAGGCCGGCACGCCGAATATCGCCGGTGCCGTCGGGCTCGGCGCGGCGGTGGATTACATCGAAGGCATCGGACGCGCGACCATCTTCGAGCACGACCTCGCGCTCACGCGGCATGCGCTGGCGCGGCTCGGCGAGCTGCCGGGCGTGCGGGTGCAAGGGCCGCGCGACCGGCGCGGCGGGCTCGTCGGCTTCACCATGGACGCGGCGCATCCGCACGACCTCACCACTTTTGCCGACCAGCATGGGCTCGCCCTGCGCGGCGGGCACCACTGCAATATGCCGCTGATGAAAAAGCTCCGCCTGCCCGGCACCACGCGCGCGAGTTTCTATTTCTACAACACCAAGGTGGAGGTCGATCGCATGGCCGACATCCTCGCGGAAGCCGTCCGCTTTTTCGCATGAGCACGGAACTCGATGAACTCTACCAGTCGGTGATCCTCGATCACTCGAAGCGTCCGCGGAACTTCGGCGAGATCGCCGACGGCGCGGTGCATGTGCATGGCGACAATCCGTCGTGCGGCGACGAGATCGATCTGTCGGTGAAATTCGGCGCGGACGGCTTGGTGGAGGACGTGAAATTCAAGGGCATGGGCTGCGCGATCAGCCAGGCGTCGGCGTCGCTGATGACGATGAAGCTCAAGGGCAAAAGCGAAGCCGACGCGCGCGAGATGCTGCGCGCTTTTCACGACATCGTGACCGTGGAAGTCGCGGAGCCGCCGCGGATGCTCGGAGACCTGCGGCTGCTCGCGGGGGTGAAAAAATTCCCGCAGCGCGTGAAGTGCGCGATGCTCGCTTGGCGCGCCTTCGAGCAAGCCCTTGAGCGCAAAGGCGACGGCCCCACCGTCTCCACCGAGCCGCACTAGAGATGGAATCAAGTCCTGCGCTGGCGTTTCGTGACAAGCAATGCGCTCAGACACAGCAATGTCGAAGTGGCAGGTTCGGGCACTGATAGCGAGATTGAGAAGATTGTGCCTTTACTAACAGAGCCGCCATAACGTGTCGTGGAATAAAGCGTCGAGCCATTAGCTGAGAATGCAATGTCCCCTGCGATTGTAGTTCCAATTGGACCACCCGGATTTAAGTGTTCAAGTGCGCTAAAGCCAGTGCCGTCGATATTGATGCCAAATATGATCCCTTCTCCGCTGGTTCCGCCGTATTGAGTCGCGCCATAAAGTTTTGAGCCAAAGATTGTCAGGGAATCCGTGGGAAACTGGCCATCGTTTGCACCGCCGATGAAGCTATGAAGAAGACTGAACCCGGTGCCATCGGTATTGATGCTAAAGAGCACTCCACTATTCGAAGGACCGCCGGAATTGGTCATTCCAAATAACTTTGTGCCTATAAGTGTCAGTGAATTAAGGGGCTGTGCGCCGTCCCCGGCACCCCCATTGAAAATATGGAGTGGGGCATACCCGGTTCCATCCGTATTCATGCTGAAGATCGTGTCGCCGGCAAGGTTGCCGGTGCGCGTCATGCCAAATAGCTTCGATCCGGAGAGAACGAGTGAGCCAACCGGTATCGTCGCATTAAAAAAACTATGCAGCAAACTGAAGCCAGTGCCGTCACTGTTCATTCCGAAAATCGTTCCGCTGTTGCTACTGCCTCCATGGACAGTCATGCCGTAAACTTTTGAACCCGAAAGCGTCGGCGAGCCGGCAGGTTCACTGCCATCATTGGTGCCTCCGCCAAAAAAGTGAAGCTTACTATAACCGGTGCCGTCTGTGTTCATCCGGTAAAAGATGCCGCCGCCGCTACTGCCTCCAGCTGCGGTCATGCCATAGAATTGCGACCCGGAAAGGGTCGGTGAACCAACAGGAGCAAAACCATCGTCAATACCTATGGTTCCATTGCCAAGAAAGTCGTGGAGCCGGTTAAAGCCAGTTCCGTCCGCGTTCATGCTAAAGAGCGTCCCATTCCCGATGCTTCCCCCGTAAAATGTGGTTCCATAGATTTTCGAGCCGAAGACCGTCAAAGAGCCAGAGGGAGTATCTCCATCATTTGGGCTTCCGGTGAAATCGTGTAAAGTAACCGTCGCCGACCGAGCAGTGGTTGCGAGGAAGCCGAAAAATAACAGCGATGCCGCTGATGAGAGAATGAGGGAGGTGCGGGAATAGTTCATGGGAGGTGGGAGGAGATCACAGTTTTTTATGAAGACGTGCGACCTGTTGC
>JANXSB010000529.1 GCA_025352865.1 Chthoniobacter sp.
CTTTTTGTCGAACTCGCGCAGGTTCTCCATAACGAACTCATCCTGCGGCGCGTAGAGAAACAGCACCTCGAATTTCTTCTCGCGGAAGATCTCGAAGTACGGGCTCGCCTCCGCCGCCTCGCGGTTCGGCGCGAGCAGATAGTAGATTTCCTTTTGCGCCTCCGGCATGCGGCTCACGTAGTCCGGCAGCGAGGTCGTCTTGCCCTTCTCGGTGTGCGATGACTCCGCGCGCAGCAGCTTCGCCAGCGCCTCGCGGTGCGAGTAGTCGTTGGCCACGCCCTCCTTGATGCAGTGCCCGTGCTCGGCGAAAAACCTGTCGTATTTGTCCGCGTCCGTCTTGGCCTCCTCGTCGAGCCACTTGAGCACGCGCTTGGTCAGCACCTCGTTGATTTTCCGCAGCAGCGCCGAGTCCTGCATGGTCTCGCGCGAGATGTTCAGCGGGATGTCCTCGCTATCCACCACGCCTTTCATAAAGCGCAGCCACTCGGGAAAGAGCGCCTTCGCTTTCGACGAAATCAGCACCTTTTTGCAGTAGAGATTCACTTCGCTCTCGCTGCGCTGCATCGTCAGTTGCTCGTAGCTTTTCGGCGGGATGAAAAGGAGCGCGCGAATCGCGAGCGGCGCGTCGGCGGAGAAGTGCAGCCGATACTGCGGCGGCTCGGAGTCGTGGCCGACATACTTGTAAAAGTCCGCGTATTCCTCGTCGGTGATCTCGCTTTTATTCTTCGTCCACAGCGCCTGGACCGTGTTCACCGCGGTGCCGTTCAGCTCGATGGGGAACTGCACGAAATTCGAGTAGTGCTTGATGATATGCTCGATCCGCGAGGCCGTGGCGAACTCGGTATCGCGTAGCTGCAGCACGATCTTTGTCCCGCGCGAAAGCTCACCCGCCTCCTCAATTTCGTAACCGGTCTTGCCGTCCGAAACCCAGACCCAGCCTTGCTCGCCGGGCAGGTACGACCGCGTGAAAACCGTGACCTTTTCCGCGACCATGAACGCCGCATAAAACCCCACGCCGAACTGCCCGATGAGCTGCGCGTCGTCCTTGCTCGCCTTGAGCTGTTCGAGAAACGCCTTTGAGCCCGAGTGCGCGATCGTGCCGAGGTTGTCGATCAGTTCGCCGTGGGTCATGCCGAGGCCGGCGTCGGTGAAAGTGATCGTCTTCGCCTGGTCGTCCGTCGCCACGCTGATCGTCAGCGCCGCGTCCGGCTCGAAGATTTCCGCGCCTGAGGTTTGCAGGAATTTCAGCTTCTCCGTCGCGTCCGCGGCGTTCGAGATGAGTTCGCGGACAAAGATTTCCTTGTCGGTGTAAAGCGAGTGGATGACCAGATCGAGCAACTGCGCGATCTCGGCCTGGAAGACGTGTTTTTCGGTCGTGGACATAAGGGCGCGGAATCTAAACACCGCGCGCCCCCACGCAAGAGCGGCGCGCTTTCCCCGCTCGAAAAGTGAGATGCGCCCGGCTGCGAACGGGGAGTTGCGGAAGGGCGGGCGGTTGCGGCAAGGTGCGCGTCCACCTTTCACCAACCCCGCATTTTCAAAACTCTATGGGACGCCAATGGCTCCAAGCAAAACGTGAAGTCGCTGGCCTGAAAAAAGGCCAGATGGTCGGCAAGATCGTCAAAGAAATCATGGTCGCCGCCAAGCTCGGCGGGCCTGAACCCGACGCGAACGCGCGCCTTTTCGCCGCGGTGGAAAAGGCCCGGCGGGCGAGCGTGACGCGCGACGTCATCGAGCGCGCGATCAAGAAGGGCGCAGGGATCGGCGGGGAGAAGCTGCTCATGGATCACATTGTTTTCGAGGGCTACACGCCGCACAAAGTGCCGGTGATCGTGGAGGTGATGACGGACAACAACAACCGCACCGCGCCGGAGATGCGGCTGCTTTTCAAAAAGGGCCAGCTCGGCACGCCGGGCTCGAACAAGTTTCTTTTCGATCACGTCGGCCTCGTCGAGGCGCACCACGCGGACGCGGCGGCGGACATCGAGGGCGCGGCCATCGAGGCGGGCGCGCAGAATGTGGAGCCGCTGGCGCACGCGGAGAATGACGACATCCCGGAGGGCGTGACCGGGGCGCGCTTCATCGCCGAGCGCGCGGACCTGCATACCGTTTCGCAGTGGCTGGCGAAAAATGGCTGGACCGTGGTGACCAGCGAGCTGGGCTATGTGGCGAAAAACTTCCCCGAGCTGACCGAGCAGCAGCGCGCCGAAGTCGGCGAGTTTCTCACCGCGCTCGATGACAACGACGACGTGCATCGCGTCTGGGCGGCGCTGAAGTAGAAAGGATGAGTGATGAAGGATGAATTATGAAGGGGCCGTTTCATACCTCATCCTTCATCCTTCATACCTCCTCGCCCCACTCCCCGCAGCAGCGGCAGCGCGATGCTCCACGCGATGACCACGTGAAGCAGGATGATGACGTGGAAGTACGAAAACGCCACGCCGCCAGGCAGCACCAAGCCGCCCCACGCGCGCGGAAAATGATCCTTGATCCACCCGCCCGCGAGCGCGCCGAGTGCGCCGATCACGCCAACCGTGGACCAGTGTACCGCCATCGCCACCGTGCGCCCGGCGCTGCCGGTGAAGACCTGCGTGAGCCGGAGCTGGCATAGCTGCACGCCGCCGTAAAAACCGCCGATGACGAGCGACGCCGCGCCCATCAGCACCACCGGCTGCGGCACGAGCCCGACGAGCGGCAGCCGCCACCACGCGAACGACGCGAAGAGCCACGCGAGCGTGAAGACCGGCCCAACCGCCATCAAAAAAAGCGCCACACCACGCGCGCCGAAACGGTCGATGCGATGCCCGATCGCCGGCGCCCAGATCATCACGCCGAGCGCGGACGCGATGATGAGCCACGACGCCTGCGTGTAGCTCGCGCCGAAATTTTCCTGCAAATACACCACGTTGAAAAAACCGGGCGTGCTGTTCGAATAGCCGGGCAGCGCGAGCGCCGCCGTCCACGCGCCCATCGCCAGCGTGAGGCGGCGGAAATCGCGATCGCGCATCGGCGCGGCGAGCCTTTTCCAAAATGAAACCCCCGGCGCGCTCCGCGTGGGCGCGGGCTCGACGACCGCGAGATGCACCGCGATGTCCGCCACGCCCAGCACCGTGGCCACGGCGAAGACAAGCGAGAAGCCGAGCAGCGCGTGCGGCGCATGATTCCAGAAATCCAGCGCCCAGCCGAACGCCAGCGCCGCCACCACCATGCACACCGCCAGCAGCCGCGCGCGCACTCCCCAAAACCGCCCCGCGCGCTGCGCCGGCAGCAGGTCCGCCATCCAGCTCAGCCACGGCGCGGTGCCCGCCTGACCGAGCATCTCGCTCACGCCGAGCACGGCGATCAGCAGCACAGGCCACCACGCTTTTCCCTGCGGCCAGACCCACGGCAGCAGCGCCGGGACCAGCCACAGCAGCCGGTGCGTCACCGCCACCGCCGCCCAAAACGGCTTCCGCCTTTCCAGCCGCTCCACGAGAAACGCCGAGGGAATCTGCGCGAGCAGCGCGAACTGCCGCACCGCGCCCATCAGCCCGAGTTGGAAACCCGTGGCCTGCACCGCCTGGAGAAAAAGCGGCAGCGGCGTGCCGTAGGCCGCGCCGATCCAAAACGTGCCAAACGCGCCCGCCGCGATGTTCAGCCACATCCCCCGCTCCACCGCGCGGTCGGAGAGGGCCGCTGGCAAAGGCTCGCCGGGCATCACGCCACCCGCCCGCCCGACGCGCGACGTTTCACCCACCGCTCAATACGGATGCGCGATCACGCGCCGCTCGGGGTTCGTCGCGCCCGCCGCCTTGTAGATATTGCCCGGCGAGACGTTCTTCAGCTCATAGCCTTTGAGCACAAACTCGGGGTAAAATCCATTGCTCGCCGGCTCATAGACGCGCTGGCCGGAGAAGTCGCCGAAGATCTTGTATTCGTAGTTGTTGTCGCTTCCGAGTTTCCCCAGCTCGCGGTCGGGCGCGAGCTTGGTGTTTTCATTCATCATCACGAGCACGGCGCTGCTCCACGGCTCGCCGGGCTTGCGCACCCAACCCCAGAATTTGTAGTCCACTTTGTAATAGCGTCGGCCGATGAAGTAGCTGCCGGGCTGCTCGTTTTTCAGCTCGGCGAGCATCGCCTGACGCGACGCGCCCTGCGGATCAGCCGTGGCGCAGCCGCTGAAGATGGCGAGGGTGAAAACGAGCGGCAGGAGAGCGAGGAGACGGCGCAGGAACATGGGATGAGTTTTCACGGGAGACCGATTTTGGCGAGGAAAGGCGCGAGCCATTCGGCGAGCGCAGGTTCTTTCAGCGAGTCGGGTTCGGGCAGCGAGCCAAAGAGCCGCCAGCCCTCGGTGTGGCCCACGCTTTCGCCCGGCGCGAGCGTGCGCAGCGGAGAAAGAGTTTCCATTTCGAGCATCTGCGCGTTCGAGAACGTCTCGAAGTTGCAGCCGAAATCGGGATACGTCGCGCCCTCCTCAAAGGCGACCGTCTTGATGAAAAGCGCGCTGCGCATGAGGTAGCCGACCCAGCCCATGCGATGCCGCAGGCCGAGCTTCGTCGGCGGCGTGTGCGCCGTCTGCCGCAGCGTGATGAACTCGCGGCCCCAGCGCCAGCGGTCGTCGGAAGTGTCGGTGTACGGCCAGAGCACGAGCATGCGATTCGGCAGCAAATCGCGCGGATGTTCGCCGAGCGGCGGGCGCGGGATGATCTCCAGCCCGCCGGGCTCCATGACCGTGATGCCCCACGTCGCCAGCGTCACCGGCTCCGCGCCGAGATTTGTGGCGCGGTGCGCGAGCGTCACCGCAGAGGTCTCCGCGGCGAGCGTGATCGTCAGCTCTTTTTTGATCCCGCCCACGATGCTTTCGAGGCGCACGCCGTCGGCCAGCAGTTCGGAATGCACCGGCACATTGTCCGGCAAATACGTGCGCTCATTTTCCGGCGAGAGCCACAGACGATGCCCGCCGCGCCCGACAAAGTGATCCTCGCCGCTTTTGCCCAGCTCCTCGGCGTTCGTCTTGAGCACGTTCTTTCCGCCCGGCAGATGCTGGTAGGAAATGATGCGCGGCCCGACATCGAGCGTGACGATCATCTCGGCATGTTCGTTCGCGATGCGGAGGCAGTTCGCCCAGCCGCCAAATTCCATTTTTTCAATTTTCATGGCTTTGCTTCTGCACCTTCGCGAGCAGCGCGGGCTGCCGCTGGAGATGCTGGGTCAGCGCCTGAATGGCGCGGAGGGTCGGGGGGCTGATGTGGTGTTCCATGCCTTCGACATCGTGATAGATGACCTCGTCATCGAGTCCAAGGAGTTTGAGGAAATCCGTCAGCAACTGGTGCCGCCGCGTGATGTTCCGCGCGAGCGCCTCACCCGCCGTGGTCAGAATGAGGCCGCGGTATTTCTCGTAGTTCAGCAGCCCCTCGGCATCGAGCCGCTGGACCATGTTCGTCACGCTGGCCTGCGAGATTTTCAGACTCTGCGCGATGTCCACCACGCGGGCGTAGCCCTTCGTATTGATCAGCTCGAGGATGCGTTCGAGGTAATCCTCCACCGCCTGCGAGGCGGCGGTCGGGGCGGTGGCTTTGGCGGCGGGCATTTGCGAGCGAGGCTAGGAGGCTGGGAAAATCCCGTCAAGGAAACGGAATTTTGTCCGTTGACACATTTCTAGGAATGGACAATAAAGTTAGCCCAACCTAATTCCTGCCATGCCTGCCCCACCCGAACCCACCCTCGCCCCAGCGCCCGCCGACGGCTGGCGGCGGCAAAGCGGGGACTCGCTCCCCGAGGTCTTCCGCTCCGTGCCGGTGCCGCAGGGCGCGTCCTTTTGGAAAAAGATCGCCGCCTTCGCCGGCCCCGGCTTTCTCGTCTCCGTGGGCTACATGGATCCCGGCAACTGGGCCACCGACCTCGCCGGCGGCGCGAAGTACGGCTACACGCTCCTCTCGGTCATCCTCATCTCGAACCTGATGGCCATCCTCCTCCAGCACCTCTGCGTGAAGCTCGGCGTCGTCACCGGCCGCGACCTCGCGCAAGCCTGCCGCGATTCCTATTCGCGGCCCGCCGTCTGGTCGCTCTGGCTGCTCTGCGAGGCGGCCATCGCCGCATGCGATCTCGCGGAAGTCGTCGGCTCCGCTATCGGCTTGCAGCTCCTTTTCGGCATCCCGCTCATCTGGGGTTGCGTCATCACTTCGCTCGATGTGCTCATCGTTCTCTTCCTGCAAAACAAAGGCTTCCGCTACGTCGAGGCGCTCGTCATCGCCGTCATCCTCACCATCGGCGGATGTTTTCTCGCCGAGCTGATTTTTGCCAAACCCGACCTCGGCGGCATCGCCTTCGGCTTCATCCCGTCGGCGGATATTTTGAAAAATCGCGAGATGCTCTTCGTCGCCATAGGCATCCTCGGTGCCACGGTCATGCCGCATAATCTCTACCTCCACAGCTCCATCGTGCAGACACGCAACTTCGAGCGCACGCCCGCCGGCAAAGCCGAGGCGATCAAGTTCGCCAGCATCGACTCGACCTTCGCGCTCATGTTCGCGCTCTTCATCAATGGCGGCATCCTCATCCTCGCCGCCGCCGCGTTTCATTTCACGGGTCATCAGGACGTGGCGGAAATCCAGAGCGCCTACCAGCTCCTCAGCCCCACGCTCGGCGTCGGCATCGCCAGCACGCTCTTCGCGCTCGCGCTCCTCGCCAGCGGACAAAACTCCACGCTTACCGGCACGCTCGCCGGGCAGATCGTCATGGAAGGCTTTCTCAACATCCGCCTCGCGCCGTGGCTGCGCCGGCTCATCACGCGCCTCATCGCCATCGTCCCAGCGGTCTGCGTCATCGGCTTTTTCGGCGAAGGCCGCACCACCGATCTGCTCATCTGGAGCCAGGTGATCTTGAGCATGCAACTCGGCTTCGCCGTCATCCCGCTGCTCCTTTTCACCGGCGACCGCGTGAAGATGGGAGCGTTCGCAAACCCGCTCTGGATCAAGATTCTCGCCTGGACCTCGGCGGCGATCATCGTCGTTCTCAATGTGAAACTCCTGTTTGATTTCTTCGCGCCGCAGTCGTGGCAGGATGCGCTCGGCTTCTAAAAAAATCACCCGCCATGTACCGCAAAATCCTCGTCGCCCTCGACACCTCCGCATCCGATCAGGAGCTGCTCCCACACGTCGCGCAGCTCGCCCTTTTGGTGAAAAGCCAGCTCCTCCTCCTGCACGTCGCCGACGGCTGGGTCGCCCGCAATTTCGACCAGCTCAACCTCGCCGAATCCGAGGAAATGCAGGCCGACTGGCGCTACCTCGAAGACACCGCCGCCCGCCTGCGCGCCGAGACCGGCCTGACCATCGAGACGCGCCTCGCACTCGGCAGCCCGCCCGCGCAAATCCTCAAAGTCGCCGAGACCGACGCCTGCGATCTCATCGCCTTCGCCTCGCACGGACACCGCCTCGTCGGAGACATCATCCACGGCAGCACCATCGAAACCGTGCGCCACAAAGCGCGCGTCTCCATCCTCGTAGTCCCGCCGAAAAAATAACGATGTAGCGGCGGTCTATGACCGCCGCTGATCTCGCGGGCGGAGGCGGTGCGGAGCCAGACGACGCGTGTGCTCCGAGATTGGCGACATCGTCATCCGACGCGCGCCAGCACCAGCCCGCCCGCCTGCTGGTTAAATCCGAGCGTCGAGACGAGCGCGGTTTTCAAAGCCCCGCCTCGCGACTCCGAGCCGGGCACCTCGCCCTTCGCCAACGCCAGCGCGGCAACGACGACTTGCATCAGCGCGCTCGCGCCGAGCGCCTCGCCGAATGCCCGTTTCGGAAAATACGCCGCCGCCCGCGGACAGTGTTGCGCGATTGCGGCGCTTTCCGCGCGATCCACAAACGTCCCGTTTGCGCAGCCGATGACGACATCCGCGGCGGATGCGCGAACCAAATCCGCAAACACGCGATCCAGCGCCGCCGCCGCTTCCGCCCGCCGGAAGACGGATACGCCTTCATGCAGCGCTGCGATCTTCGTCCGCCCCTCGCGCGCGAGGACCAGTGCCGCCGCGCCTTCCGCGAGCAGCGCGCCCCGCGACCCCGCGTCCGTACCGCGCGCCAGCCGCCATTCGCGATACGCCGCGCAGAGCACCCAATCCATTTCCTCGCTACCGACGACCACGACTTGCGCGAGGTCGCTGGTGTCGAGCAGTTGCTCCGCAAACTTCAGCGCGGCGATTCCCACGGAGCTGTCGCCGACGAGCGTGTAGCTCGCGCCGTCGATCCCGAGCTGCGCGGCGAAATGACTGGCCGGCGCGTTATAGACCGTCTCGGGAAAAAGCAGCGGGCTCGCAGCGTTCGCGCCCTGCTTCACGAGCTGCTCATAAAACCGGCGCGTGTAGGCCACGCCGCCGCTCGAAATCGCGAAGACGACGGCGGTTTGTGCCGCCAGTTCCGGCGTCATCGTGATGCCCGCGTTTTCCAAAGCCGCGAGCCCCGCCGCGACGGCAAAATACGAAATCGCGCTCGACCGCCGCAGCCGCGGATTGCGCCCCAGCGCCTCGACCAGCTTCATCGGCACCGGCGCATAGCCCAGCGCGCGGCCCGTCTCGGGATTCGCGATGCTCTTCACCTCCGCCGTGTCGCCCGCCCTCAGCCGCGCCCACACCTCATCCAGCCCCGCGCCTAGGGGCGTCACCCAGCCCATGCCAGCGAGGTGCGCGCTCACGACTCGCCTCCTTCCAAAACAACCGACGCATTCGTGCCGCCAAACCCAAAAGAATTCGACACCACGCAGCGCACCCGCGCGTCGCGCGCTTTATTCCCGACGATGTTCAGCGCCCACGCGGGATCGGGTTCCGCGTAGTTGATATTCGGCGGGAGAAACTGCCCGCGCAGCGCGAGCACGCAGAACGCCGCCTCGATCGCGCCCGCCGCGCCGAGCGCGTGGCCCATCATGGATTTCGTCGAGCTGACCGGCACGCGGTCGCCGAAAAGCTGCGCGATGGCCGCGCCCTCGGTCGCGTCGTTGAAGGCCGTCGCCGTGCCGTGCGCGTTGATATAATCCACTTCGCCCGCCGTGCGCCGCGCATCCGTGAGCGCGCGCTCCATCGCCTGCCGCGGGCCGATGCCGCTGGGATGCGGCTGCGTGAGGTGATGGTTGTCCGTCGAGATGCCATAGCCCGTGACCTCCGCCAAAATCTGCGCGCCGCGCCGTCTCGCCGACTCCATTTCCTCCAGCGCGAGAATCGCCGCGCCCTCGCCGAGCACGAGGCCCGTGCGGTTTTTGTCGAAAGGACGGCTGCGTTCCGCGGTCGAAGCCTGGAGCGAGTCGAACCCCGCGAAGACCATCTCCGCAATCACATCGTACCCGCCGCACAGCACGCGTTGATGAATGCCCGCGCGCACCAGCCGGAACGCATGCCCGACCGCGTTCGTCCCCGACGCGCACGCATTCGCGATGATCTGGCTCGGGCACGCAAACCCGCCCGCCTCCAGCGCATCCAGCACCGCCTTCTGCGGCAGATAATTCGCCAGCCACCCCGCCCGCTCCCGCGGCTTTTTTTTCTCCACCTGCGCCCGGTAAAACTGCTCCCCGAAACTCATCCCCCCGCTCGTCGTCCCCACCACAAACAACTCCGGCACAAACCCCGCATCCTGCGCCCGCATCTCCCGCACCGCCGCGATCATCATCTCCGAAGCCGGATGCAGCTTTCGCCTTTCGCCTTTCGCCTTTCGCCTTTCCCCCACCTGCCCCGCCGTCTTGCACCGCGTCCGGCTCACGTCGAAGCGCGTCACCGGCGACACCGCATCACGCCCCTCGCGCAGCGCCCGCGCCGTTTCCTCCGCGCC
>JANXSB010000232.1 GCA_025352865.1 Chthoniobacter sp.
ATTTGATGCCGGGGTCTTTGCACTCGGGGCACTTGCTCGGCGCGACGGCCTGGTGCCCGCAGATGTGGCAGACGATGCGCGCTGCGGCGCGGTGAAAGGTGAGGCCGACGGAGCAGTTCGGACACTCGCAGACGTAGCCGCATTTCTCGCAGAGCAGGGAGGTGGAGAAGCCGCGGCGGTTGAGGAAAAGGATGGTCTGCTCCTTTTTCGCGAGGCGGTCATTGATGGCGGTGATGAGGCGCTCGCTGAGGATCGCGCCTTTCTTTTTCGACTCCATGCGCATGTCCATGATGCGGATGAAGGGCATCTTTTTGTCATCCACGCGCTGGGTGAGGCGGAGCAATTCGTATTTGCCGAGTTGGGCGTTGTGGAAGCTCTCGAGTGAAGGCGTGGCGCTGCCGAGCAGGCAGGCGCAGCCTTCCATCTGCGCGCGGAGGACGGCGATGTCGCGCCCGTGGTAGCGCGGGGTTTCCTCCTGCTTGTAGGTGTTCTCGTGCTCTTCATCGACGACGATGAGGCCGAGGTTCGCGCACGGGGCGAAGATGGCCGAGCGCGCGCCGATGACGATGCGGGCGCGGCCGGTACGGATGCGGTGCCACTCGTCGTGCCGCTCGCCTTCGCTGAGGTGGGAGTGGAGGACGGCGACTTCGTGCTGGGTGGCGGCGAAGCGGGATTTGAAGCGCTCGACGGTCTGGGGGGTGAGGGAGATTTCCGGCACGAGCATGATGGCGGTCTGCCCGCGGTCGAGGACGAGGGAGATGGCCTGGAGATAGATTTCGGTTTTGCCGCTGCCGGTGACGCCGTGGAGGAGGATGGGTTTCGGGGCAGGTTCTTCGGGTGGGTCTTCCTTCGTAATCGTAATCTCCCCGCCGGGATCGGGATTACGATTAAGATTAGGATTACGATTACGAGGGGAAGAGTTTTCGATAGCCGCGCACACGCGCGCGAAGACGGCGAGTTGCTCGGGGTTCATGTCGAGCTTGGCGGCGTGGAGGAAAATTTCGTTGTGGTGCGGGTCGCGCTCGACGGTGGCGCTGGCGGTGAGGACGAGGCCCTTTTTCACGAGCGCCTGGATGACGGCGTGGTTCGCGTCGCACTTCTCCGCCAGCTCGGCGACGGCGACGGGCTGCTGCGCCTCCGCGAGAAACGCGACCGCCGCAGCTTGCAGCGGTGCTTTCTTTTTCAGCGCGTCCATTTCCTCCTCGCCGACCTCCCGCGCGAGCCGCGCGAAGAGCCGCGTCTGGTGTCCGACCTCGGCTTTGCGGATGACATTGGGCAGCACGGCTTTCATCGCCTGCTCGATGGAGCAGCAGTAATAATCCGCCATCCACGCGCCGAGCCGGAGGAGCAGGGGACTGAGGATGGGCTCGGCGCTGACGACCTCGCTGATGAGCTTCACGCCGGGCACGTCCGTCTCGTCGAGCAGCTCGATGACCGTGGCCAGCGCGGTGCGCGTCCGCACCGGCACGCGGACGCGCGAGCCGGGCTGGAGCAGCGCGGCCACGGCCTGGGGAAGCTCGTAATCAAAGGCTTTCCCGGCGGTGTCATCGATCAGCACGCGGGCGTATTTCGGCATGCGCGGAGGATGCGGCGGGAGCGATTTTTGTCGAAGTTTTTCAACCCCGCGGATTGACTCCGCGCGCCCCATGCTCCGCTTTTGCAAAAAGGTTTTCATCCTCCTCGTTTTCGCCGCGCTGACGGCGGCGGGGCTGGTGCTGTGGACGTCTCCCGACCCGGAATACAAGGCGCAGTCATGGTTCGCGGCGGGCCGCTTTTCCGCCTACGACGCGATGATCGCCGACGCGGCGCGCAAGCACGGGCTCGATCCGCTGCTGGTGAAGGCGATGGTCTGGCGGGAGAGCGCGTTCGATCCGAGTAAAGTGGGGACGAGCGGCGAGCGTGGGCTGATGCAGGTGAGCGAGGCGGCGGCGCAGGACTGGGCCGCGGCGGAGAAGATCGAGACGTTTGTGCCGACCGATCTTTTCGACGCGAAGACGAATCTCGAAGTGGGCACCTGGTATTTCAAAAAGGGGCTGGAGCGCTGGAAGCAGAAGGCCGATCCGGTGCCGTTCGCGCTCGCGGATTACAACGCCGGGCACCGCACCGTGGAGCGCTGGATCGCGGCGACGGAGCGCGGCGACGACGCGGTGGCGGAGAACCTGATGCGGGCGATCGATTTCCCGACGACGCGGAAATACATCGAGGACATCACCGCCCGGCAGCGCTTTTACCAAGCGCAGGAAAAGGAATGAGCAAAGGCATGTTCGTCCGGTTGACCTTCCCTCCGCCTGTGCTGTAGTGGCGCGTATGATCAAATGTCCTCTCCCGCCCAGACTTTGCATTTTGGCCACCGCACTTCTCGCGGTGCCATTTGAGGCCGCGGCGCTCATCACCCCGGCGGGCACTGCCGCCAACACGAGCAGCGATGCGACTTTTGCCCCCAGCTCGATCTGGAACAACGTGGGCGGGGCGGGCGATTCCACCGGGGAGTATCTCGGCAATGGGTGGATCATCACTGCGAATCATGTGAACCGCACCAACGCGACGACCATCCATTTCAGCCTCGTGCTCAGCAATACGACCTACAATTGGACCGGCACCGGCACCCAGCTCGGCGCGCACGATATTTTCCTCGCCCACCTGGCCCCGGACGGGAACGGCAATCTGCCCGACGCCTACGGTGCGACCGGCATCGCGCTCACCACGTTCACGCCACCGACGACCACGGCGGCGACGCTGATCGCGAATGGGCGAACCATCTCGGCCACCAATTACTATACCGTGGTCGGAAACACCTGGACGCAGGTTCCGCCGAATACGCCGGGCGCGTACCCCGTTTATTCGTGGGGGCCGTCGCATCTCAAGACATGGGGCACCAACAAAATCTGGGGGACGACGGCGGCCAGTTCCACCATCTCCTCTTTTCCGCTCTCGGCCTTTACCGTCGCCGGCGATGACGCGCTCGCCACGGATTTCAGCGACGGGCCGTACGCGACCAATGACGCGGCGACGGCGGATGAAACCGGGGCCGCTTTGAACGACTCGGGCGGCGGGATGTTTGTGCAGGAGGGCGGGGTCTGGAAACTGGCCGGGCTGCTGGACACGACCGACGCCTACGTGGGACAGCCCGCCAGCACCACGACCGATGGCAATGACACGCTGGCGATCGACCTGTCGAGCTACGCCTCGCAAATCAATGCGGTGATCGCGGCACCGGAGCCCACGTCGGGCGCGCTGCTGGGGATCGCGGGGACGGTTTTCGCGGCGTCGGTGCGCCGGCGGAAAAAATCCTGAAAATCGGAGGGCGTCCGCGGGCGCTACAGCACCTTCGTCACGTTGAGGCGGAGAAACTTCTGCGTCTCGGTGGTGATGGCGACTTTCGCTTTGATCGTCGAGGTCACGCCATTCGTGGCGACAACGACCTCGGTCACGGGCGCGGCGCTCCAGCTTCCGGGTGACAGGTCGGCGGATTGCTCGACGACATAGCTCAGGTCGGTGGCCGACATGAGCTTTGTGTAAGTCAGCGTGACGTAGCCGCTTTCCATGCCGATCTGCGGGAGTGCGGTGACGGAGGCGGCGTTCGGGTCGGTGTGAAAGGCGTATTCGAGCAGGTTGCCGAGGCCGTCATGGTCGGGGTCGGCGGCGGTGGAGGCGGTGGAGCTGCCGAGCTTGGCGTAGGCCCAGTTTTCGTAGCGCAGCAGGTAGGCGTATTTGGCGAGGCGGACGAAGTTGGCCGCGTCGGGCTGGTCGCCAGATGTGGTCAGGTCTCCGTCATAAAGCGCGGCTCCACCCACGTATTGGAGCACCGTCGTGGTGATGCCGGAGAGTTTCCACACTCCGCCGATTTGCTGGAAGAGGCCGCTGCCGGAATCGCCGGTGGTGATTTCCGAAGTATTGCTGCCGAGTGAGCGTCTGAAGCTCGTTTCCAATGCGTCGTAACTGTAGCTGTCGTAAACGGCGGAGACCGAAGTGGAGAGCGTCTTGTTCGTGCCCCAGCGCTCCGCGCGCGTCGTGTTATCGCCCCAGTTCCAGCCTTGGTTTGTGACGATCGTTCCCTTTCCCACCCCCCAGCCGATGATCGTGCAGTTGTCGCTAAGGTCGCCTGTGATCAGGCTCTTGGAAAAATTCAGCGGCAGGCTTTGCACGACGGGGAGTGGTGGAGTGCCGACGATCCTGACCAGCTTCATATCGACCACATCCGGTGCCTCGGTCACCTGGAGCGCGGGGAAGCTCGAATCGAGCGCATAGCTGACGCCGTTGATGACCACGGCACCCACGAGGTTCACATGGTTCGCGGTGAGGACATAGCCGTTGCCGAGATAGACGCCGGAGGCGTTGTTCGCACCAAACTGGACGACATTATACCAAGGCGCTCCGCTGGCGGGTACGGTTGTGTTGAGGGTGTTGTTTACGTCCGTCGGTCCCGTGCCGTAAATGATGAGAGCACGCGCCGTCGGCGCATAGAAGATCGCGGCGGCGAGGAGAAAGGCGAGGTGCTTGGGGGCGGGAGGCATGTCAGTGCGGCATCTTCGCCCAGCGCGGGAGTATCCTCAACTTTCGCGCGATAAAAAGTAGCTTGGGCTTCAGCCCAAACTCCTTTCTTTACAGTCCCGTCCCGGCTTGCAGCGTCTGGCGGCCCTCGTAGATCACGTCCTTGTAAGTCGCGCCGGCAGGGATCATGGGCAGCACATGCTCGGTGTAAGGCACCATCACATCGAGGATGTAAGGCTCGTCCGCATCGAGCATGCGCTGCATCGCGGCGGCGAGGTCCTTCTTGTGCATCACGCGCTCGCATTTCACGGCGAAGCCCGCGCACATCTTCACGTAGTCGGGGTAAATGCCCGTCGGGTCTTCGAGACTGCCGGCATACACGTTCTTCGGGTTGCCGAGGAAGGTGTGCCCGCGGTTGCCTTTGTAAAAGCGATCCTCCCACTGCATTACCATGCCGAGCCACTGGTTGTTCAGGATCATCACTTTGGCATTGATGCCCTCGACGTGCGCCATCGCCATCTCCTGCACGTTCATCAGGAAAGAGCCGTCGCCATCAATATCCACCACCTGCTTGTCGGGAAACGCCACCTTCGCCCCGAGCGCCGCGGGATAGCCAAAGCCCATCGAGCCCAAGCCCGCGCTCGTCAGCAGCGTGCGCGGTTTCGTGAAGTCGTAATACTGCGCCGCCCACATCTGGTGCTGCCCCACGCCCGTCGTGATGATCGCCTCGCCCTTCGTCAGCTCGTAGAGCAGCCGGATCGCATACTGCGGCTGGATGATGTCCGGCGTGTCATTGAAAGTGAACGGGAACGTCTCACGCCACGCGGCGATTTTCACATACCAGTCCGGGAACGCCGCGAAGCCCGTCGTCACGCGCTTCCGCCCCGCCTGCTCCAGCATTTGATTCAGCCGCGCCAGCGCATACTTGATGTCGCTCAGGATCGGCAACTTCACGACCTTGTTCTTGTTGATTTCCGCGTTGTCGATGTCGATGTGGACGATCGTCCCGTGCTTCGCGAATTCGCTGATCTTACCCGTCACCCGGTCATCGAATCTAACTCCGATAGCTAACAGTAAGTCCGCCTCATTCACCGCATTGTTTGCGTACACCGTGCCGTGCATGCCCAGCCATTTCAGCGAAAGCTCATGCGTCTCGGGAAAGCAGCCGATGCCCATCAGCGTCGTCGCCACCGGGATGCCCGTGCGCTCCACAAACTCCAGCAACTCCGCGCTCGCCTCGCCCGAGATGATGCCGCCGCCGCAGTAGATCATCGGGCACTTCGCCGCGCGGATCAGCCCCACCACTTCATTGAGCGCCACATCGTCCGCCTGCGCGATCGGGTTATAGCCGCGCAGATGCACCTCCGTCGGGAAAATCGGCTGCGTCGTCGCGAGCTGGATGTTCTTCGGCACATCGATCAGCACCGGCCCCGGACGCCCTGACTGCGCGATGTAAAACGCCTCCTTCACGATCCGCGGGATGTCGTTCACATCCATCACCAGGTAGTTGTGCTTCACGATCTGCGCCGTCACCGAAAACACATCCGTCTCCTGAAACGCACCCTTCCCGATCATCGCCTGCGGCACCTGCCCCGTGATCGCCACCAGCGGCGTCGAGTCCAGATACGCATCCGCGATCCCCGTCACCAGATTCGTCGCCCCCGGCCCGCTCGTCGCCATCACCACCCCGGCCTTCCCCGTCGCCCGCGCGTAGCCCTCCGCCGCGAAAACCCCGCCCTGCTCATGCCGCGGCAGATACGTCCGCAGCACATCCTCCCGCTTCGTCAGCGCCTGGTGCATGTGCATGCTCGCCCCGCCCGGATACGCGAAAATCACATCCACCCCCTCGCGGATCAGACACTCCACCAGAATCTCCGCCCCACTCATCGTGACCCCGCGCTCAGGCGTCGCGGGCTTCGTTGTCGGTTCGGTGGTTTGGGTCGGAGTGCTCATGGGTTTTCTAGGTGAAAAAGGCCGCGAAGCTAGCAGCCGGGCGGCTTCCCGGCAAGGGGCGTTTCCGTCAATGGCGGCTCGTGCCAAACGACGGATGCCGGCGGTGATGCCTCACCACCAAGATGCGGATCGAGTCGCCGACGACGCGAAACAGAAAGTGATACGGAAACCGCCGTAGATTGACGCGGCGAATGTCCCGCTCCCGGATCGAAAAAGATTCCGGCCTCTCTCCCGCCTCCGCCACGAATCGCCGGAACTCAGCATAGAAGTCATCGGCGAGAGCGTGCGTGGCCACCCGCTCGTAATACTCCATGATCTTCGCGAGGTCGGAGAAGACCCTCGGGTGGAAAACCGGCCGCATCAAGCGTGGCGACGCGCGATCTGCTGATCGAGCTGTTCCAGCGAAATCCCCGTCTCTGGGCGGGCATCGAGTTCCGCGTCCCGGCGCAACGCCTCGGCGATTCCCTCGTCCTCATCGTGCAGGACAGTCGGCAGCGATTCGAGAAGATGCGCCGCCAGCACCGCCCGCTGCACCTCGGGCAGGGCAAACGCCAGTTTTTCGACTTCGGTGATGGTAGCCATAGGTTCTTAGGATATGTCCGGCGTGGGTGCGGGCAAGTAGGAATCGACCAACGTCGGGATCCGATCCTACAGCGGATTTCTTGGCGCGGATGGGTGTTCCTTGTAGTAGGTTTGCTGCGCGTCGCGTTCAGAGCGAAGCAAGGCATCTTTCCCAAACCGGCGGTCAATCTCAGCTTCTGAAATGTTGTTATACCCGGCAGAGTGACCCTCAATCTTCGGATCAACGACGCATCCTCCAACGATGCGATATTTCACGCGATAGCGGTCATGGAGAACGCCGGCGTGGTCGAGAAACCAAGGCGGTAACAACCCGTAGATTTCTACGATCAACCTACCCTGCTGAACATCGCGTCGCGCATCGGCTTGTCCCGCCCGATAGTCTTCCCGTGAATAACCAGGTCGGCTGAGATATCCGCGGGGAACCGCCTTGAGTCCGGGAATGCCCATGAGACGAGGCGCGCAAGCCGAGAGGAGCGCGCATGAAACGGAGCAAATCGTTCGTGCCGTCATGGAATTGAGGCCCTCGTTACCAAATTCCGTTTGGTAACGCAACAAGGAGGGCAATTGCATTGCCCACGGAGGGGGCGTCTGCGGGGCGGAGTCGGCACGCTCGCCATTTTCGCGCGCCCGCACTTACAGTCAGCGCGAATGACCAAACCAAAGCCACCACCTCAACAGCCCGGCTACACCCAGCGACTCATGCTCGCCGACCGCTGGCGGGATTATCAGCTCTTGGATACCGGCGGCGGGATGAAGCTGGAGCGCTGGGGCGAGGCGGTGCTCGCCCGGCCCGACCCGCAGGTCATCTGGCCGCGCGCGGACGGCGGGTCGTGGGAGAAGTGGGACGGCTGGTATCACCGCAGCGAGACGGGCGGGGGCCGGTGGGAATTTCGCCGCGCGCTGCCGGAGTCATGGACGATCGGCTATGGCGATCTCGCCTTCAAAATCCGCCCCACCGATTTCAAACACACCGGCCTTTTCCCCGAGCAGGCCGTGAACTGGGATTGGTGCGCGCAGAAGATAACCGCCGCGCGCAAGGCAGGCCGCGAGGTGAGCGTGCTGAATCTCTTCGGCTACACCGGCGCGGCCACGGTGGCGTGCGCCGCCGCCGGGGCGGAGGTCTGCCATGTGGATGCCTCGAAAGGCGTGGTCCAGTGGTGCCGCGAAAACGCCGCGCTTTCCGGTCTCGCCGCCGCGCCGATCCGTTACATCACCGATGACTGCCTGAAATTCACCGCGCGCGAAGCCCGCCGCGGACGGCGTTACGACGCCATCATCCTCGACCCGCCGGCCTACGGACGCGGGGCCGCCGGCGAGGTCTGGAAGATCGAGGAGCACCTATGGCCGCTGTTAGTCGAATGCCGGAACTTACTGGCTGAGCGCCCGCTCTTTCTCCTCATCAATAGCTATGCCTCGAAGCTCTCGCCGCTCGTCTTAGGTAACATGCTCACCAAGCTCTTACCCAAACAAGGCGGTAAAATCACCGTCGGAGAGCTAGGTCTGCCGAGTCAGCGCGATGGGTTGGTCCTACCCTGCGGCATCTGCGGGCGCTGGGAGGCGGGTTAAAGGCTCCGCCTTCACCCGGAGCGCCAGACCCTGCGCGCCGAGGCAGGCGGCAAACGCCACCCACGGGAGCAGGAGCCAGGGCGTCCATTGCGGCGCGGCTTGCTGGACGAGGAAGGCTTTGTCCCACGGCAACCCGTGAGCGCAAATGGTATAGAAGGCGAAGAGGGCGATGCTGCCCGCCGCCGTCAGCACGGCGCTCCAGCGCGCGGAGAGGAAGAGGAAAAACGGCGCGGGCCAGACGAGGTATTGCACGCCAAAGCCCGGCGCGAAGACAAAGAAGACGAGCCACGCGAGCGCGAGCGTGGTCAGCAAATCGGCCGCGCGCCGACGCCACGCGAGCGCGAGCACGCCAGCGATGACGATGACTTTCAGCGCAGCGATGATCCCGGCCTGCGCCGGCGTGAGCGTGGCGAAAGCGATGCCGCGCAGCGCGGGCGCATCGGTCAGCCGGAGCAGGTAGGTGATGCCCCACACGCCCCAGATGCTCGAATAACCGATGACGTTTTTCAAAAAAATGCCGGGAATCGTGAGCAGCGGCAGCAGCCAGCCGATGACCCCGGTGATCACGGCGGCGGCGGAAAAGGCGCGCGCCTTTCTCCGATGCAGCCAGTGGAAAAAGAACACGGGCGCGAGCAGCACGGGGATGACTTTCACCTGGCACGCCAGCCCGATGCACAGCCCGCACAGCGCCGCCTCGCCACCCACGCACGCCGCCGCCGCGAGGAGCAGCGCGAGCGGGACGAGGGGATCGACGTTGCCGTGAAAGCCCGAGACCATGAAGGAAATCGGGCTCACCGCGAAAAGCGCGAGCGCCCACCACGCGGGCTTTCCCGTGCGCCGCCGCAGCCAGAGCAGCACGAGCACGGCGAGCCCATCGGCCATGATGCCGGGCGCGCGAATGATGCGTGCGAAAGGCCGCCCGCGGCCTTCGGCGAGGTCGTAGGCGAGGCCGGTGAAAGTGCCGACGAGCGGCGTGTGATTGAAGAGCGGCGTCTCGCGATACATGGCCGTGAGGCCGCGGTCGGAAATGGTGTGGCCGAACTCGCGGAACAGCCCCACGTCGGCGGTGCCGATGGTCGTCCACGCGCAATAAATCTTCGCCACCGTGGCGAGCAGCGCGAGGGCGAGGATGAGGAGTTCGGGTTTTTTCAAAAGCGGATCGCGGGTAAAGGCCAGGCCAAAAATCCATTCCGTTAATTTCGTCAAATCCCGTTAATCCCGTCAAAAAAACAAAACGGAATTAACGGGATTTGACGAAATTAACGGAATTGGGCGGATGCGTTTAAGCGCGTGCTGTGCCGCGCGGACAAGGTGACAAGCGGCGTTTTTTTGGACACGCTGTCCGACCCGTGGACAAAAAACTCCTCCTCTTCGACATCGACGGCACCCTCCTGACCTCCGGCGGCGCGGGCGAACGCGCCCTCCGCCTCGGCTTCCGCGACCGCTTCGGCATCGACGACGATCTTTCCAAAGTCGAGATCGCCGGACGCACCGACTCCGGCATCGTCCGCCAGATGCTCGTCACCCACCACCTCCCCGAGACCCCGGAAAACATCGCCGCCTTCTTCGACGGCTACCTCCACCACCTCGCCCGCGAAATCCCCCGCACCCCCGGACGCCTCCTCCCCGGCATCCTCCCGCTGCTCGAGGCGCTGAAG
>JANXSB010000281.1 GCA_025352865.1 Chthoniobacter sp.
GCTACATCCCGCGGATGCAGATCCTCCACACATCTCAGGACGAGCACGGACAGATCTATATCCCGAAGCTGAACATCATTCTCGCCGTAGGCTGCGCGGCGCTCGTCCTCGGCTTCCAGAGCAGCGACGCGCTCGCCAGCGCCTACGGCATCGCCGTCACGCTCACGATGCTCGCGACCACGGGCATTTTCTTTTTCGCCGCGCAAAGGCTCTGGCAGTGGAGCCCGCTGCGCGCCGGAGTGACCTGCCTGTTCTTCGGCTCCATCGAGACCGTTTTTTTCACCGCCAATTCGCTGAAGATCATGCACGGAGGCTGGTTCCCGCTCGCCTCCGGCGCGTGCATTTTCCTCATCATGATGACGTGGAAAGACGGCCGCACCCTGCTCCGCAAAAGGCTTCCCCCCGGCATGCCGCTCGACGATTTCATTGCCTCGATCAGCATCGCCGGCGCGCTCGACGAGCAGAACAAGCTGCACCGCAGCCAGGGCACCGCCGTCTTTCTCGCGGGCAATCCCGAAGGCACGCCCAACGCGCTCATCAAAAACATCAAGCACAACCAAATCCTTCACCGGCAGAACATCCTGCTCACGATCATCACCGATCCCACGCGGCCCTACGTCCCCGCTGCCGAGCGCGTGCAGGTGAGTGATCGCACGGAAGGGTTTTTCCGGGTCGTCGCCAGCTTCGGCTTCATGGAAAATCCGCAGATCGACGAAGTCATCCGCGCCGCCGGCACGCAGGGCCTGGCGATCAATCGCGACAAGACCACATTTTTCGTGGGCAAAGAACGGATCGTCGTGACGAACAAAGGCGGCATGGCTCCGTGGCGCGAGCACCTCTTCGCCTTCCTCAGCAAGAACGCCGAAAACGCCGCGGACTTTTTCCAGCTCCCGCCGGATCGCGTCTATGAGGTCAGCCAGGTGGTGGAAATCTAACGCGCCAAGCCCTGCCGCGCGCCAGCCGTTCCCCACAATAATGAGCGCCAGCCTTTCGCCATGAATGACGATCCTCCACGGGGCTTGGGATGCGCGACGAAAGTGGTGGCTGCGATTTTGTTTGTCGCTGCGATCGCGCTGGCCTTGCTGGGCCGGGCGGGTTGCGGACCTTGCAGCTTTCCGCGAAAAGTCGCCGGTCAGGTCGTGGACGAGACCGGCCAGCCCGTGCCGAGCGCGGATGTGAAGTTGGAATGGAGCGAGGGAATGGGGCTCAATTGGAACCCTTCCGATGAGCGCCGCAGCGAGCTGAAATCGGATGCCAACGGCCGGTTCTCCGGGCGGGGAGGCATCATGTACTTTGGCCTGAACGCACGAAAGGAAGGCTATTACCCGTCACGGCTGGATGTCTCTGGGGAGATGCCGAGCGACTCGCTCCGCATCCTGCTGAACAAGATTCGCCGTCCCCAGCCGATGGTCGGAAAGAGGGTGAAACTGTTCCTGCCGATCGGTGCCTCCAGCCTCCAATATGACTTCACGGCAGGAGACTGCCTTCCGCCCCACGGAAAGGGAGTCGTTGCTGACTTGGAAATCGAATGGACACGGCTCGAAGTCATGGGCGCAGAAGCCAGCCGTCGCGCGTTCAAGAGTCGCATCAACGGCGCAGGCAATGGCGTGATTCCACCGGGCGAGACATCCCCCGCTTCTCCCTCAATGAGTTCCCTTCGCTCGCTCCACGAAGCTCCTGCCGAAGGATACGAACCGAGTTGTGATTTCGGGAATCACATGCGCGGAGGATCACTTGTGGCTTACGTTAGAATTCGGACTGGCCAGCCCAGCGGGCCGCTCTATGGCAAGATGCTCGACCCGATTAGCTATTGGGCGGCGGGCGATGCCGACGAGTTCGAGTTTGAGTACGTCATCAATCCGACCGGCGACCGGGGTTTGGAGATGGACATGAAGCACATCACGGTGCCATCCAAACACCGATTGGAATATGCGCCCGACGAGTTCTGAGCGCTGGCGGCTCCTCATGCCTCTCCCGTCCGTCCACCTCCTCACCTGCCCCGCGCGGGCGGCGGCGTGTGCGGAGACGCTGGCGAATTGGGCGGGGACGGACTGGCCGACGATGCCGCGGGTGCATGTGGATGACGGGCCGAAATGCGCGGCAAGCAATGGGCAGCGCGGCGGCTTAACCTCCCGTTGGGGCTCTAGCTCCGCGACTGAAAACGCCGCCAGCATTCGAGAAAGCCGGGCGCGAAGTCGGCGGGGCGGGCGGCGATCCAGAGCTCAATTTGCGCGAGGGTGAAAAACGCGCCGCTCTCGATCTCCGCGGGCGGCAGGCGGAACGGCCCGTCGTGCCGCGCGCGGTAGAGCCGCACGAATTCCCAACCGGTGCCCGCGCACGCGGCGAGCGAGGCGATTTCCTCCACGTCCGCGTCCACGCCCAGCTCCTCGCGCAGTTCTCGCGGAGCGGTCGCGGCGTAG